>NZ_DAIPZF010000003.1:1832-121108 GCF_036782355.1 Cypionkella sp. | reverse complement strand
GGTTGCTGCGAGAACGGTGGTAGCAAGAAGAATCTTTTTCATAGGTTTCCCTCGTTTGTCTAAAGGTGCGGCCCAGTCCAGATCAATCCGAATTGGGTATGCCGCTATTTCACCCCTGCGGCCCTTGATTGCAACTTCAACACGCAGCTTGGGGCGAAACGTGGCGGCATTGGTGCAGTCTTGCCACAGTCGGCTTTTGGCGATTTTCGGCGAAAACCCCAAGATTGGCGTGTGATCGCGGGGCGCAGGGCGGCGCAAGGCCTGAAAACCCTTGGCAGTGCCATCCCCCTCGGCTAGACAGGATTTGTGCGACTTTGGGGGACTTGATGCGGTATAATCGCCTTTACACGACTATAGTAGCCTCGACGTTGATGGTCAGCCTAGGCGCCTGCGGGGGTGGATTATCCAGTGCAGGCAGCGGGTTGTTCAGCCGAAAAGCCCCGACAGCCAGCAGCCTTGAGACCCGCGAGGCAAATCGCGCCCAGACTGCTGCGGTGAACAAGGCCACGGGCGAAGTCACCACGCAGTCGTCG
Source organism: Cypionkella sp. (assembly GCF_036782355.1). Taxonomy (NCBI): domain Bacteria; kingdom Pseudomonadati; phylum Pseudomonadota; class Alphaproteobacteria; order Rhodobacterales; family Paracoccaceae; genus Cypionkella; species Cypionkella sp. The sequence goes on along the minus strand of NZ_DAIPZF010000003.1, from coordinate 120,575 downwards.
TTCTTTGACTTGTTTCGCAAGTCGGACAACCCGAATTCGACGGTAAACGTCAATAAATACATCTGGAGCGCGGCGCTTGAGGTGCTGAACTTCCTTCCTGTCGAATCGGTTGACCCCTTTAGCGGTGTGATCGTGACGGGCTTCGGCACGCCTCCGGGTGGGGGTAAGGCTTACCGCGCGACGATTCTGGTGAACGATCCGGCGCTCGATGCGCGGTCTTTGACCGTGTCGATGCAAACGCGCGGCGGTGGTGCGGTGGCGCCAGAAACCCTGAAAGCGGTCGAAGACGCGATCCTGACCCGGGCGCGGCAGTTGCGAATTCAGGATTCCAAGCTGTAATCCACCAGCGACACTAGACCTTTGCAGGCTTGGCGGTGTATTTGCGCCAAGCAATTGCTTTATGAGGCCTGTCATGTCGCGCTACGACCCGAAATCCATCGAACCGAAATGGCAGACCGCTTGGGATGACGCCGGCGTCTTTACCGCCCGCCATGATCCGGCCAAGCCGAAGTATTATGTCTTGGAAATGTTCCCCTATCCCTCGGGGCGCATTCATATGGGCCATGTGCGCAACTATACCATGGGCGATGTGGTGGCGCGCTATAAGGCCGCGCAGGGGTTTTCGGTGCTGCACCCAATGGGCTGGGACGCCTTTGGCATGCCAGCCGAGAACGCGGCGATGGAACGCGGCGGCCACCCCAAGGATTGGACCTACGGCAATATCGCCGACATGCGCGCGCAGATGAAGCCGCTGGGCCTGTCGATTGACTGGAGCCGCGAATTCGCCACCTGTGATCCTGAATACTACGGCAAGCAGCAGGCGATGTTCATCGACATGATGGCCGCTGGTCTGGTCTACCGCAAAGCCGCGGTGGTGAACTGGGATCCGGTTGATATGACGGTTCTGGCCAACGAACAGGTGATCGACGGCAAAGGCTGGCGGTCGAACGCGCCGGTGGAACGTCGCGAGCTGACGCAGTGGTTCTTTAAGATCAGCGATTATTCCGGCGAATTGCTGGATGCGCTGGACGGTCTGACCAATTGGCCCGACAAGGTGCGCTTGATGCAGGCCAATTGGATCGGCAAATCGCGCGGCCTGCAATTTGCCTTTAGCACCCATGGCGCGCCCGAAGGCTTTGACCGGATCGAGGTCTATACCACCCGCCCCGACACGCTGATGGGCGCAAGCTTTGCTGCGATCAGCCCCGATCATCCGCTTGCCAAGCATCTGGAACGCCACGACCCCGCCGTTGCCGCCTTCCTTGCTGAATGCCGCAAGGGCGGCACCACCGCCGAGGCGATGGAAACCGCCGAGAAAATCGGCATGGATACCGGCATCACTGTGATGCATCCCTTTGACAACGATTGGCAGCTGCCGGTCTATATCGCCAACTTTGTGCTGATGGATTACGGCACAGGGGCGATCTTTGGTTGCCCCGCGCATGATCAGCGCGACTTTGAATTCGCCAGCAAATACGGCTTGGCGATTGAGCCGGTCTTTGTGGCCGAAGCAGGCGCGCCCGCAGCCCTGACCGAAGCCTTTGTTCCGATGAAATCCGAACGCGTCCAATATATCCGCGGCTTTGCAGGCGCCGAAGTGCAAACCGGCGAAGAGGCAATTCTTGCCGCGATCGAGGCTTGCGAGGCCCGTGGCGTCGGTCGCGGTGTCACCAACTACCGCCTGCGCGACTGGGGCATCTCGCGTCAGCGTTACTGGGGTTGCCCGATTCCGGTGATCCATTGCGATGCTTGCGGCGTGGTGGCCGAAAAGAAAGAAAACCTGCCGGTCGAGCTGCCCTATGATGTCACCTTTGACATTCCCGGCAACCCGCTGGACCGTCACCCGACCTGGCGCAATTGCACCTGCCCGACCTGCGGTGCCCCTGCGCGGCGCGAGACCGACACCATGGACACCTTCATGGACAGCTCGTGGTATTACGCCCGCTTTACCGCACCACATGCGACAACGCCCACCGATCTGGCCGAGGCCGACTATTGGATGAACGTCGATCAATATATCGGCGGCATCGAACACGCGATTTTGCACCTGCTGTATTCGCGCTTCTTTGCCCGCGCGATGCATGCCACAGGCCACCTGCCCGCCAAGGCGATTGAACCCTTCAACGCGCTGTTCACCCAAGGCATGGTGACGCATGAGATCTACCAGACCCGCGACGCCAAGGGCCGCCCTGTCTATCACCTGCCCGAAGATGTGACCGAGGGCAAATTGGCCGATGGCACAGCGGTCGAGATCATCCCCTCGGCCAAGATGTCGAAATCCAAGAAGAACGTCGTTGACCCGATGCACATCATCGAAGCCTTTGGCGCCGATACCGCACGCTGGTTCGTGATGTCTGACAGCCCGCCCGAGCGGGATGTGGAATGGACAGCCTCGGGTGCCGAGGCGACCTTTAAACATCTGTCGCGCGTTTGGGCGCTGTGTTCGCGCATCGGCGACATGCCGGCAGATCACGCAGGTGTCGGCGATACCGATCTGGCAAAGGCCACCGCCAAAGCCGTGGATGAAGTCACCCGCGCGATCGAAAGCTTTGCCTTCAACAAGGCGATTGCCACGCTTTACGGCTTTACCAATACGCTGGCCAAAGCCAATGCCTCGACCCCCGCGATGAAACAGGCGATCCGCACCATGGCGCAGCTGATGCAGCCGATGACACCGCATATGTCCGAATCGATCTGGTCGTATCAGGGCGGCGAGGGGCTTTGCGCCCGCGCGCCTTGGCCTGTGGCTGATCCGGCGCTGCTGATCGACGATACGGTGATCCTGCCAATCCAGATCAACGGCAAGCGGCGGGCGGAAATCAGCGTGCCGGCCGATATGCCTGCATCCGAGGTTGAAAAGCTTGCGCTGGCAGACGAAGCTGTGGTGAAGTTTCTGGGCGGCGCTGCCGTCAAGAAAATCATCGTTGTTCCGGGCCGTATCATCAATGTTGTTATTTAACCGACGTCTGGTTTTGGCTTTGCCGCTGGCTGTTATGGCCTGCGGCTTTACGCCCGCCTATGGGCCAAAGGGCCCAGCGGCGGGCCTGCAAGGCAGCGTGTCGGTGCATTCTCCGGCTGATAAGAACAGCTTTGATCTGGTCGAACGGCTGGAAGAACGGCTGGGCCGGCCGCGCGCTGTGGCCTATGATATGACCTATTCTATCGCCACCTCGGCGGTGGGGGTGGGGGTAACGCCCGACAATGCGATCACCCGCTATAATCTGAATGGCAGCATTGATTGGTCGCTGACCGCGCGGGCCTCGGGGGCAAGGGTCACCGGCGGGCAGGTGCACAGCTTTACCTCTTATTCTGCCACCGGCTCGACCATCGCAGGCATCGCCGCCCAAGAAGATGCCGCGCGTCGGCTGATGCGACTGCTGGCCGATCAGATTGTTGAACGGATGCTGGCCACCTCGGGCACTTGGGCGCAATGAAACTCGCCGGAGCCGAGGCCAGCCGCTATTGCGCCAAACCCGATCCTGCCCGCGCTGGCCTGCTGATTTTCGGCGCCGATACCATGCGCGTGGCCCTCAAACGCCAAGAGGCCATCGCCGCTCTGATTGGCCCGCAGGGTGAAGGCGAAATGCGCCTAACCCGCATTCAAGCCTCTGATCTGCGCAAGGATCCCTCGCTTTTGGCCGATGCCACCCGCGCCGTGGGCTTTTTCCCCGGCCCGCGCGTGGCCTTTGTCGAAGACGCCACCGACGGGCTGACCGCCACCATCGCCGAAGCCTTGCAAGGCTGGCAAAAGGGCGATGCGCAGATCCTTGTTGCTGCTGGCAATCTGACCGGCAAATCCACGCTGAAAACCCTGTTCGAAAAGCACCTGAACGCCGTCTGCATCGGCCTTTACGACGACCCGCCAACCCGCGATGAGATCGAGGCCGAACTTGCCAAAGCCGGCCTCACCCAGATCTCGGCCGAAGCGATGACCGATCTGACCACCCTTGCCCGTGCGCTTGACCCCGGTGATTTTCGCCAAACCTTGGAAAAGATCGCGCTCTATAAATATCGCGACCCAAATCCGCTGACACCACAAGAAATCCACGACCTTGCCCCCGCAACCATCGAGGCCGAAGTCGATGATCTTCTGGCCGCCGTCGCCGATCAAAACGCAAAGGCCATCGGCCCCCTGATGCGCCGCCTCGAAGGCCAGGGCGTCGCCCCTGTCACCCTCTGCATTGGCGCGCTGCGGCATTTTCGCGCCCTGCATGTCGCCGTCACCGATCCGGGCGGCATCTCTGCCGGCCTGATGAAAGCCCGTGTCTTTGGCCCCCGCCGCGATGCCATGCAACGCCAAGCCGGCAATTGGGGCATGCATAAACTCGAATCCGCGCTCAGCCTGCTGATTGAAACCGATATGACCCTGCGCTCTGCCTCCCGCGCGCCGACAATGGCGGTAATGGAACGCAGCCTGCTCCGCCTTGCCATGATGAAACGGTGATCCCGATGTATACGCTTGTTGGCTCAGCCAAAAATCGCTCCGCCCGCCCGCTTTGGCTACTCGAGGAAATCGGCCTGCCCTTCAGCCATATCCCCGCCAATGCAGGCTCACCCGAAGCCCGCGCTCATAGCCCAAACGGCAAACTGCCGGTGCTGATCACCGAAGGCCAAACCATCAGCGATTCCACCGCGATCATGACCTATCTGGCCGACAAACACGGCTGCTGCACCGCCCCCGCAGGCAGCCTCGCCCGCGCCGCCCAAGACAGCATGACGCAGTTCCTGCTCGATGAATTCGACGCCCTGTTGTGGACCGCCGCGCGCCACAGCTTCGTGCTGCCCGAAGAACACCGCCTGCCCGCGATCAAAGACAGCCTGCGCTGGGAATATGGCCGCAGCCTCACGCGCCTGGCCGACCGGCTGCAAGGCCCCTGCCTCATGGGCGCAGACTTCACCCTGCCCGACATCATCGCCACCCATTGCCTCGGCTGGGGCGCGATGATCAACTTCGGCACTCCCGAAGGCGCACTGGCCAAATACTTTGCCGCCCAACGCGCCCGCCCCGCCTTTATTCGCGCCATGGCCCGCTAGGCTTTCATCTTGGCCTAAATATCCCACGGGGGAGGCTGCAAGGCCGCAGGTCTTGCAGCCTGGGGGTGTGAAACCCCCAATTCCCCCCAACCCCCGGACACACCATGACCCAAACACCGCTGCAAGCCTTCCTCGCCCCACTCGCGAAACTGGCGCTGAAACACCCCGAGATCGAAGCCGAGGTGATCTGGGCCAAAGATGGCCTCTGGCAGGCCCAGGACGACGAGGCCGAATTCCTTGATGGCGAAGAGGTGCCCTATTACGCCGAAGGCCTGCTGCTCGAAGGTTTTCATCTGCACTATCAGATCCTGGCCGAGGCCGATGCGCCCAAGCTGCCCGTCCATATCCGGCTGTTCTTTTGGCAAAACACCGCTCCCGCGCTGCCGCGCCCCGAAGCCGATCTGGCGCTTCTAGCCTCGGGTATTTGGCCTGCCTAGACGCCTTTCGGCGGTTCTGGGTTGGCAGGAACGGGGTTGGTAGCAACGGGGCTGGCCTGATCCGCGACAGGCTGTTCCGAGCGAATTTTGCGAATGATATCAGCCGCCCAAATCCGCGACAGCGCATGATACAAAGGCTCGGGGGCGATCAACCGCGAGGTGCCATAGCCGATCATCGCCGCCGCCATCACCGGCACCACATTCTCGTGGTTGCCGGTCATCTCGACAATAATCACAAAGGCTGTCATCGGCGCTTGCACCACACCGGCGAAATAGCCCGACATCCCCAGCACCGCCGCAAGCCCCGCACTCGACCCCATCAGCGCCCCGATCACTGACCCAAGCCCAGCGCCAACCGCAAGCGAAGGCGCAAACAACCCCCCCGGGATCCCCGAGACGGTCGAGGCCAGCGTCACCACGAATTTCCCGATGAAAAAGAACCAAGGCAGCGATTCCCCTTCCACCGCGCCGCGCGCCTGCACATAGCTGGTGCCAAAGGTCATGCCGCCCGTCGCAATGCCAACAATCGCGATCAACAGCCCAGCCGCCGCCGCCACAGCCGCAACTTTGCCAATCTTTTCCAACTTGACCCGCCGCAGCCAGCGCACGACCAACAGCGTCAGCTTGCTGAACAGCGCTCCGCAAATGCCACCCGCAACGCCGCAAGCAACCACCAAGCCCCAGTCCGAAGGGAAATGCGCAATCTCGCGGGTGATGCCAAAATAGGTATAAGACCCCGTCAGCCCCAAAGAGGCCACACCGGCAATAATCACCGCCGAAAGCACCACGCCATTGGTGCGCGCATTATAGCTGCGCCCCATCTCTTCAATCGCAAAAACAATCCCCGCCAAGGGCGTGTTAAACGCCGCCGCAATTCCCGCCGCCGACCCCGCAAGGATCAGCCCCTTGGCATGGGCCATGCCGCCAAGGCGTGCCGACAACAGCATCAGCGAGGCGCCGACCTGCACCGTCGGCCCCTCGCGGCCAATCGAGGCCCCCGAGGCCAGCCCGACAATCGTCAGCACAATCTTGCCCAGCACCAGCCGCATCGACAAAAGATAGCTGCGCTCGTGGTCGTTGCGCAGATGCCGCGCCGCAATCGCTTGCGGAATCCCCGAGCCCTGCGATCCTGGAAAATAGCGATCCGCCGTCAGCGCGCAAATCACCATGCCAACAGGCGTAATCACCAAGGGCAACCACATGTTCCAACCATGTCCGCCGGTGACTGCAAAGAACAAACCCTGTGCTTCATCCGCCATCACCGCAAAGCCGGCCGAGATCACGCCGGTCATCAAAGCGCCCGCCCAGAACACCAAACGCGACTTCCACAGCCGCGACGAGGTTATCAGCGCCGATGATCGCCGCATCATGCCCCTGCGAAATGCTCTGTGCGCCCTCATGCTTGGCCCTCCTGCTCTGCCTTGGGCATGCTACGCAAGTCCACAGGTCGCAACCCCAGATGCGGCGTTTTATGGGTATTTCGACGACATTAGCGTGGAAATCCTGAAAGAAAGCCTTGCTTTCACGCTCTTGGCCTTGCCAGATAGGCAGATGAGCCAGACCTATGCCGCCCTCAACCTTGCCTGTGCAGCCCTTGGAACGCGCCTGTTTACGGTGACGGTGCAAGACTTGACACAAGACGTCGCGCGCCGCGCCTTTAGCTCGCATCCGGTCGAATATCCGGTGTCGGGAACCAAACCGCTGACCCGCGACGGCTGGTATGACCATTGCATCACGGGCCAACAAACCTTTGTCGCCAATACCACGCCCGAATTCGCCCGCTATTTCTTTGACCATGCGCTGATCACATCGCTTGGGCTTGGCTCTTGCATCAATATTCCGGTAGTGCAGGACGGCACGGTGCTGGGCACGGTCAATCTTTTGGCCGAAGAGCACCACTTTACCCCAGACCGGCTTGCCGCCTATCACGCCTTGACGCACAGCCATCACGCGGCGCTGGTGGCAGCGATGCTGGCCGGCTAAAGCCGCAGCGCCATATCGCGATGCGCGATGCCGGCATCGTCATAAATCGGGCCAAAGGCCTGAAACCCCAGTGCCTGATAAAACCCAAGCGCATGGGTCTGCGCGCCAAGCCTGACCTCGACCACGCCCTCAATCTGCGCAAACCGCGCCACAGCCGCGCGGATCAGCGCCGCGCCAATGCCTTGGCCCCGCGCCGCGCGCAGCACGCAAACCCGCCCGATCTTGCCATAGCCATCACCCAGCAGCAGCCGCGCCGAGCCTGTGGCTTGACCCTCGACCCTGGCCAGCAGATGGATCGCATCCTCGTCGCACTCGTCAATCTCATCCGCCTCGGACACGCCTTGTTCTTCGATAAACACCACGCGGCGCAGCGCGCGGCAGGTGGCAATATCGCGGGTTTCTTCAATCAGCAGCGTCACGCGAAATAATCCCGCAGCACCCGCGTATAGATCGCCTTCAGCGCGTGAATCTGCGCCACTTCGACCCGCTCGTCGACCTGATGCATGGTCTTGCCGACCAAACCAAATTCAACCACCGGACAATGATCTTTGACAAAGCGCGCATCCGAGGTGCCGCCGCTGGTCGAATAGCTTGGCACAACGCCGGTTTCCGCCTGCACCGCGCGCGCCACCAGATCCGAAAACGCCCCCGGCGGCGTCAAAAAGCTTTCGCCCGAGATTTTCACCCGCATCTCGATCAGCACCCCGGTTTCGGCCTGCACTGCTGCGGCGTGATCGCGCAGCCAGTCGGTCAGCGAGGCCCCGGAATGCGCGTCGTTAAAGCGGATATTGACCGTCGCACGCCCCTTGGCAGGGATCACATTGGTCGCCAGATTGCCGCAATCAATCGTGGTGATCGCCAGCGTCGAGGCATCGAAATGCGCGGTGCCCGCGTCCAGTGGCGCCTGTTCTAGCCGCGCCATCAGCTTGACCAAGGCGCTCATCGGGTTCTTGGCGCGGTGCGGATAGGCGGAATGGCCCTGCACCCCCTCGGCGGTGAAATAGCAGGTCATGCTGCCGCGCCGACCGATCTTCATCATCTCGCCCATCACATTCGGGCAGGTGGGTTCGCCCACCAGACAATGCGTCATGCGCTCGCCATTGGCGGCCATCCAGTCCAGCAGGGCAACGGTGCCGTCCTCGGCCACATCTTCCTCGTCGCCCGTGATCGCCAGCACCACCGCGCCATCGGGCGGGGTGTCGCGCACGAAATCCACCGCCGCCGCCGCAAAGGCTGCAACGCCCGATTTCATATCGGTCGCGCCGCGGCCATACATCCAGCCATCGACAATCGCAGCGCCAAAGGGGTCTTGGGTCCAAGCCGCCACATCGCCCACCGGCACAACATCGGTGTGGCCGTTAAAGCCAAAGGACTTATTCGCCCCCCGCGCGCCCCAGCGGGCATAAAGGTTGCAAATCCCGCCACGATCCACCCGCGTGCAGGCAAATCCCGCTTCTGACAACAATGACTCGAGCCGCACCAGCGCGCCACCTTCGGCAGGGGTCACTGAATTGCAGCGGATCAGATCGGCGGTCAAAGCAACGGGATCGATGGTCATCATGCAGGCCTTTCAGGCGGTTTCGGCTTTGAAATAGCCAGTCGCGGCCCAGCTTGCAACGTTTCTGCTGGCCAAACCCGCAGGGCGGGCGCTGCGCCAAAGCCACCCGCCGGTAGGTTGCCACGCATTTAGCTAAAATTGTGACTAGCCTAAAGATTAATTTTGCTTCATACTTTTGGATAATTATAAGTCCTGAGGCAGGGCAAACGCTGGGCCAACGCGCCCGAACCGAGCAGTTTTCGACAGTCGCAGCATGCGATCAACGGCGTTTTGTGCTGTCTCCAAGACATTTGGAGGCGGAAAAGTGGCGACAGGCGCCGAGTCAACCTATCCCTCAGACGCCTCTGGCGCGCTGAAACCAAAGCAAGCAGCTTGTGCAAACGCAGGCTGGCTGGCTTTGTCGGATAAGGGCATTCTGGACAACAGCCGCCTGAGCGACATCCTGCATCGCGGCCAATTCGTGATCGAAATGACAATGCCGTTGCAAGAGTGGGTTGTCCTGCTGGAGCATCACTCGAATGTCGGCTGGCCGCGCACCTTTACCTTGATGTTTGACCCCAAGATTGGCTTTGTCATCGCACATCGACAGGGCGAACGGCTGGTGCGGCATCTGCTGCCCGGCCCGCTGCCTTCGGGGGTAGGCCCTGGTCGACTCACCTTTGACTTTGACGCGCCTGCGCGCCGGTGGAGCCTGCGGTTTGAATATCTTTTGGGTGAAGAGCCGCAGCAGATCAGCAGTCGCGGCCTTGATCCGCTGCCGCTTTTGATCGGCGATATCGCAGCACTTTGCACCACGCCACGCGCAAGCAGCCCAACGCTTTGGTTCGGCGCAAGCTTTGGCAAAACCCTGCCGACCTCGGCGCCTTGGATCGGCCTGCGTACCGAGGTTGAAACCAGCCTTGGCCCGATTGCTGCGGGCAACCTGCGGCCGGGGGATGTTATCATGACGCTGGATCAAGGGCCGCAACCGTTGCTGGCCTGTCAGCCACTATCACTGCCGGCGCGTGGCAGCTTTGCGCCCGTACTGCTGCGCGCGCCCTATTTCGGCCAGCGCCAAGACATTCTGGTCTCGGCCGATCAGCTGATCGCGATTGGCGGGTTGGAGACCGAATATCTTTTTGATCAAGACAGCGTCTTGGCACCTGCCGCAACTTTGGTTGACGGGCGCATGGCCCTATCAGACGACCGTCGCGCGGTGACAGGGGCGGTGGCGCTAAAACTGCCGACACCAGCCTTGATTATGACCGACGGCTGCGTGCTGGCGCTGGGGCATGACCCCGCGCGCGATTTGCCGCTGCGGGCGCTGAAATCCTATGAGGTGCTTACGCTGATGTCGCTGTTGGGCCGGAGTGCGCGCTATGCAGCCTAATCGAAATAGGGCGTCATCTGCGCAACAACCACTGAATTCTCGGCCAAAGCCCGCTCCATCAGCGCGCGCTCTTCGGGATCAATCTCGTCGCCTGACTCAAGCCTTTCGTCCAAAGTGCCATAGCCCGAGACATCCAAAGGCGCCAAATCCGCCTGTTTTAGAATCGCAACGGTCTCTCGCACCGCTTCGGCCTCGTCTACTCCGCTGGCATAGCACATCAGCGCGGCGCCCGTTGATTTGTCGGGCAGGCCATCCCCAGGTTTGCGGCCAACCTCGACCACCAATGTATAAACCTGCTGTTTGCTCTCTGTCTGTGCCATCCTGCCGCCCCTTATCTTTGCCGCGCAGACCTTGCGCGGATCGCACGCCAATGCAAGCTGCATTGGCCAAAACGCCTTGGCAAAACCTGCTGGGCTTGCTGAAAAAACCTAAAACTTTACCCCCTAAGTTTATCTTAACTAACCTAAAGCATACAGATTCCAACCCAATGCCACAGCGCGATTGGCCTTATTTTGTGCTTTATTCCAACAATAATCAGTGTTTCGTAAGAGGTTGCTATGTCCGCTATTTTCTCGCCATTGTTTGATGACGCTACGCTTGCATTGGGCCAGTCTTTTACGATCACTTCGGGGATCGCTGCTGGAACCACTTTGCTCACCCAATCCGGAATTGTCCCTGTTGAAAGCATCGCTGTCGGCGATAAAGTCATCACGCGTGACCGTGGGCTTCAGCCGGTGCGCTGGGTTGGCGCATGGCAGTTCTTCAACCAAGCAGATGCCGCAGCCGTCCACTTTGCCGCAGGCGCGATGGGCAACCACGAGGCGATTACCCTTGCACCACAAACCCGCGTGTTGATCCGCAGCGCCATGGTCAAGGCGCTGTATCGCGAGTCGGAAGTTTTTGCTCTGGCAGGTGATCTGGTCAATGGCACCACGATTTGCAGCGTGCAGGACTTTGCGCCGATCACCATGGTGCAAATGCTGTTCGATCATCACGAGATTTTGCGCGCCAATGAGATGGAGGTCGAAAGCCTACATCCAGACCGCGCCTTTGCACATCAGCTTGACGAAGACACCAAATCTGAAATCGACCGGATTTTGCCGAAAACCTCGGCCACCGCGCGGCAAAGCCTTGGGCAGACCGAACGCACCTGCCTGCAACGCGCCCAGTCGCGGATGTTCTGCGCCTCGCGCTGAACCCCGCAGCAGATTAAAAAAGGCCGCCAAGACTTTGGCGGCCTTTTGCCTATCTGGGCTGCGGCCTAGTCGCGCAGCAGCTCGTTGATGCTGGTTTTGCTGCGGGTTTGCGCATCGACCTTTTTCACGATCACCGCGCAATAAAGGTTCACGCCGTTCTTGCTGGGCATCGAGCCTGCAACCACAACCGAACCGGCGGGCACTTCGCCATACATCACAGCCCCGGTGTCGCGATCAACGATCTTGGTAGACTGGCCGATAAACACGCCCATGCCCAGAACCGAACCTTCGCGGATGATGCAGCCTTCAACCACTTCGGACCGCGCGCCGATAAAGCAGTTGTCTTCGATGATCGTCGGCCCCGCCTGCATCGGCTCTAGCACGCCGCCAATGCCCACACCGCCCGACAGATGCACGTTCTTGCCGATCTGCGCACAAGACCCAACCGTGGCCCAGCCATCCACCATCGAACCTTCGCCAACATAGGCGCCGATATTGACGAAAGACGGCATCAGCACCACGCCCTTGGCGATATAGGCAGAGCGGCGCACAATCGACCCCGGCACGGCGCGAAAGCCAGCGGCGCGCCAATCGGCCTCGGTCCAGCCCTGAAACTTGGACGGAACCTTGTCCCACCAATTGGTGCCGCCATTGCTGCCCGAGATTTCATACATATCGGTCAGGCGGAACGACAACAGCACCGCCTTTTTCGCCCATTGATTGACATGCCAATCCGCGCCGCGCTTTTCCGCCACCCGCAGGCTGCCGGAATCAAGTGCGGTCAGGGTCGCCTCGATGGCGTCGCGGGCCTCGCCTTTGGTGGTCACAGAGATGCTGTCACGCGCCTCCCAAGCGGCTTCAATCGCGGTTTCAAGTGCTGCGTTCGACATCTGAAATCTCCTGTTTTGCTGCAAGCCCTATAGCTGCGCCAAAGCCGTCGCGCAACATGTCAGCACCTATCCAAGCGCCGCCAAACCCGTTAGGCCTTGGGTCCTGCGTAACTTCAAAAGGTGAACCCGTGTCCAAGCCAGCCAAACCCGCCGATAGCCGCCTGCATCCATTCCGCGATTCCGCGCAGGATATGGCGGCGACGCATCGGCTGCCCGACACGCCGCAGACCCGCGCGCCCGCCTATCGCTTGGCCTTTAACGACGCCGATTTCATGACCCGCGAAGAGCTGCGGCCGGTGCGGTTGCAACTTGAGCTGCTGAAACCCGACTTGATGCTGGACGAGATGGGCATCCGCTCGACCGTGGTACTGTTTGGCGGCGCGCGCATTCCCGCCCCCGAAGCACAGGCGCAGGCTAAGACCCCGGCTTTGGCCGCGCTCTCGACATATTACGCCGAGGCCCGCCGCTTTGCCCGCATCATCACCGAACGCAGCCTGCTGTCAGATTGCCACGAGAACGTGATCTGCACCGGCGGCGGCCCCGGCGTGATGGAGGCCGGAAACCGAGGGGCTGCCGATGCGGGCGGCAAGTCGATTGGCCTGAACATCGTGCTGCCGCATGAACAGGCGCCAAACGCCTATGTCACGCCCGAGCTGTCGTTCAACTTTCACTACTTCGCCATTCGCAAAATGCATTTCCTGATGCGGGCCAAGGCGGTTTGCGTGTTCCCCGGCGGCTTTGGCACTTTGGACGAGATGTTTGAAAGCCTGACGCTGATCCAGACCGGACGGATGAAGCCTATTCCCTTTCTGCTGTTTGGCCGCGCCTTTTGGGAAAAGCTGATTGATTGGCAGATGCTGGCCGAGGCAGGCACCATCAACGCCGAAGACCTGCGGCTGTTTCAATTTGTCGAAACCGCCGAAGAGGCGCTTGCGGCGATGGACGGCTGGGCCGCGCGCTAAAACCGCTCGGCGCGCAGCACCTGCGCATCGGTGACAGAGACCACGCCGATGTGACGCTCGACCACGGCAAAGGCGGCCTGAAGCAGGCCGTCAAGCGCCTCTGGCCGGATCAGGCAGATCACGGCGACCATGCCGGCGCGGCCCAACTGGCCTTCGCGGCTCCATTGCCCCGAACGCCCCGATCCGCCCAGCACCGGCAGCACGGTAAAGCCTGTCACGCCTGCGGTGATCAAGGCATCTGTCAGGCGCGATTCCATCGGGGCTTCGATGATGATCTCGACCCGCTTTGCGGCATGGGTTTGCATGTTAACCTCCGGTCACAGCTTGGGCCACGGCGATGTAAGTCGGAATGCCGAGGGTCAGGTTAAAAGGAAAGGTCACGCCCAGCGACAGCGTCAGCGACAACGCGGGGTTGGCCTCGGGCAGCGCCACGCGCATCGCCGCGGGCACTGCGATATAGCTGGCCGAAGCCGCAAGCACCATCAACAGCGCCAAACCGCCGGTCGACAGCCCCAGCACCAGCCCGACGCCACAGCCGAATGCGGCGCCAATCACCGGCATGATCACGCCAAAGGCGACAGCGCCAACCGACAAGACCCCCTTGGCCCCGCGCAAACCGCGCCCCGCCACAAGCCCCATATCCAGCAAAAACAGGCACAGCACGCCTTGAAACGGCGAGACGATAAAGCTTTCGATCTTGGCCATGCCGCCCTCGCCCGTGGTCAGCCCGATGGCAAAAGCCCCGACCAGCAGCACAATCGAGCCGTTCAGCAAAATCTCGTGCCACAGCTTGGCATCCATCCGCGCGCCAGAACCCGAGCGCGCCACCAGCCACAGCGCCGAGACAATCGCAGGTGCCTCCATCGCGGCGGCAACCGCCACCATATAGCCCTCATAGGCGATGCCCTGCCCGGTCAAAACCGAGGTAGCCGTCACAAAGGTCACAATCGAGATCGAGCCGTAATGCGCCGCCACCGCCGCCGCATCCAAGGCCGACAGCCGCGTGATCGTGCGCAGCAGCGCATAGGCCACCAGCGGCAGGCCAAACGACAGCACCACGCCGCCGATCAAGGTTGCAAACAAATGCCCGTCAAAGCCATGCGCGGCCACGGCGACCCCACCTTTGAAACCGATGGCAAACAGCAGATACAGCGACATCGCCTTTGCCGCCGCCTCTGGCACCGAAAGATCAGATCGCGCCAGCGCCGCCGCAAGGCCCAGCGCAAAGCACAAGATCATTGGGGTCAGCAGGTTTTGCCCTGCCAAGGTCAACATCTGGGTCATTCAAGCCTCTGATAAAAGGGAAACGCGCTTAAACGCCGACAAAGCCTTCGCGGGCGGGGTCGTATTGCTCCAGCTCGCCCTCGCCGGTATTGGTCCAAAGCCCGTGCAGCGTCAGGCGGTCATCTTCGACAGCTGCCTTCACAAAGGGGAAGGTCATCAGGTTTTCCAGACTGACCAGCACGGCTTGTTTCTCCAAGGCGGGCAGAATTTCGCCCGCTGGCATGCCCTCTACGCGCTGATAGCCCGGCCGCAGAATATCCATCCAGCGGCCGACAAAGCTTGATTTTTCCAGAAGTTCCGGCGCATCGCCGCAGCACATGTCATGGCACCCTTTGACGCCGCCGCAGTTGGAATGGCCCAGCACCACAATATGCGCCACCCCCAGCGAGGTGACAGCATATTCCACCGCCGCCGAAGTGCCATGGTATTCGCCATCCGGGTTATAGGGCGGCACCAGATTGGCAACGTTACGGTGAATAAAGAACTCGCCCTCATCCGCGCCAAAGATCGAGGTCACATGCACACGGCTGTCACAGCAGGAAATCACCATAGCGCGCGGATGCTGGCCGCTGCTGGCCAGACGACGATACCAGGATTTGTTTTCCAGATAGGTCGTGGCTTTCCAACCCTGAAACCTTTGGATCAAATAAGCGGGTAAGGGGCGCGCATGGATCATGATCATTATCCTGATTTGAAAAGCGTCCCCCCAATTATGCTGCAATCGCAGAAAATTCGAGAGGTTAATTTCAGCCAAGGCAACCTTTTCTTCAGCACGACATGGCATCTTCAGCTTGGGTGAGACGAAAGGGTGTGTAATGACGAATATTGTGATGCTGCGACCCAAAGAACGGGTGCAGCAAAATGTGGAACCTATTGCAACGATCTACCGCAATCTGGGCACCAGTTCAGCCGAAGGTGTGGTCACCCGCGCCTTGGGCGAATTGGCGCTGGCGATGTCGGGGCTGGCCGAACAGGTGCGCAGCCATCAGATGAGCGATCTGGCGCAGCAGTTCCGCCGCTTGGGGCGGATGGCGGAAAACCTTGGCATGGTGTCTTTGGCAACAGTGGCAAGTGATCTGACGATCTGCCTGCACCGCAGCGACGCCACCGCCTTTGCTGCGGTCTGGGCACGGCTGTTGCGGATTGCCGAATGCTCACTGGCCTGCGAAACCGATCTTATGGATAAGACGCTGCTCTAAGGCGGGCTCTTGCAGCGCGGCTCAGAAACGCTAGGCTTTGGGCAGTTCTTGAAGGATGCCGCATGCAACCGCTTTTTGCTGACCCGACCGCGCCAAGCCTGCCGTTACAAATTGTGCCAAGCGACAGTTTGGCAGAGTTTTTGGCCAACCAACCCGCGCCGATCCGCGCTTGGCTGGAACAGTCGCGGTTTAAGGCCGCTTTGGGCGATATCCGTCTGATCCCCGGGGCAGATGGGGTGGCAGGGGCGGTGGTGGGCTTTGGCACGCCGCAAGCCCGCGCGCGGCTGCGCTTTGGTCTGGCCAAAGCGGTGGCCAGCCTGCCCTTAGGCGCTTGGCGAATCGAGGGCGATTTGACCCCCGCCCAGCGCGACGAGGCCGCCTTGGGCTGGCTGTTGGCGCAGTACCGCTTTGGCCGCTATCGCAGCACCGCCCCCGAACCGATGCCACAGCTGATCGCACCTGCCGGCTGCGATCTGGCCGCCTTGCAAGCCATGGCAGCGGGCGAGTTTCTGACCCGCGATCTGATCAACACCCCCGCCGCCGACATGGGGCCAGACGAGCTTGCAACCGCGATGGCCGATTTGGCGCAGCGATTTGGCGCAAGCTTTACCGCCATCACAGGCGAGGCTTTGCGAGAGCAGAACTTTCCGATGATCCACGCGGTCGGTCGCGCCTCGCCGCGCGCGCCGCGCCTGTTGGACCTGCGCTGGGGCAGTGCTGGGCCGCAGCTGACCTTGGTTGGCAAGGGGGTCTGCTTTGACACTGGCGGGCTGAACATCAAGCCTTCGGCGGGCATGGCGCTGATGAAGAAAGACATGGGCGGCGCGGCGACGGTCTTGGGTCTTGCGCAGATGATCATGCAGCTTGGCCTGCCGCTGCGGCTGCGGGTGATCGTGGCGGCGGTAGAAAATGTCATCTCGGGCAATGCGCTGAAACCAAAAGACATTCTAACCTCGCGCAAGGGGCTGACGGTCGAGGTGAACGACACCGACGCCGAAGGCCGCTTGGTCTTGGCCGATGCGCTGGCCTTGGCCACCGAAGAGCCTTGCGATGTGCTGATCTCGATGGCGACGCTGACGGGGGCGGCACGGGTCGCCGTGGGGCCAGACCTTGCGCCCTATTACACCGATGACAGCGCGATGGTGCAGGCGCTTGAGGCCGGCGCGGTTGCGGGCTTTGATCCGGTGTGGCGGCTGCCGTTTCACACCCCCTATGAGGCTGTGATCGAACCCGGCATTGCCGATCTGGACAATGCGCCGGGCTATGGCTTTGCGGGGTCGGTGACGGCGGCGCTGTTCCTGCGCCGCTTTGCCGATCATCCGCGCTATATGCATTTTGACATCTACGGCCATATGCCCGCCGATGCCCCCGCACGGCCCAAGGGCGGCGCGGGCCAAGGCGCGCGGGCGCTGCTGGGCGCGCTGCCCGCGATGTTGGGGCTGTGATGGACCGCCGCCTGACGCCCTTTAGCGGCCGCATCGCGCATATCTCGCTGCAAGGCCAGATCGCGGCCGAAAGCTTTACCGCAGGGCAATTGCGCCAGATCACCTTGCCCTTGGTCGATCTGCTGTCCGCACCAAATGGCGCGCGCGACCGCCAGCTTTGGCAGGGCGAGGGCTTTACCGTGATTGATCAGCGCGACGGCCATGCCTTTGGCTTTGCGCAAAAAGACGGCTATTGCGGCTGGCTGCCAATCGCGGCCTTGGGCGACAGCGCGCCGACGCATTGGCTGGCCGCCCCTGCCAGCCATCTTTACCCCGAACCACGGGTGCAAGCGCGCGAGATCACCAGCCTGCCGATGGGCGCAAAGCTGCAAGTGCTGGGGCAGACGGGAAGCTTTGCGCAGACACCGCAGGGGTTTATCCCCGCCTGCCACCTGCTGCCCTTGGGGCAATATCTGCCCGATCCGGTCGCCGTGGCCGAAAGCCTGCTGGGCAGCCCCTATCTTTGGGGCGGCAATTCGCGAGCGGGGATTGATTGTTCGGGGCTTGTGCAACTGGCGCTGGTGGCTTGCGGTCTGCCTTCGGCTCCAGATGCCGATTTGCAGCAAAGCCTTGGCCAGCCGCTGACCGAAGACGCGGCCTTGCAGCGCGGCGATCTGCTGTTCTGGAAAGGTCATGTCGCGATGGTCGTTGATGCGGCGCGGCTGATCCACGCCAATGGGCACACCATGTCGGTGGCCTATGAAGACACCGCCGCCTGCATCGCGCGGATTTTGGCGGCGGAAGGCAAGCCCGTCAGCCATCGCCGCAGGATTACTCTACGGCGCGAATAAGCTTTTTCTCAAGCACCCGCAGCACTTGGCCCAGATCATTGCCGCGCCGCAGAATATAGCCGTCCATGCCGACCACAGAATAAAGCCCCTGCTTGTCACGCAGCTTGGGGCGCTTTTCGATGCGGTAGAGCGGCGATTCCGCAAAGCGGCGAAACACCGAAAACACCGCCGCCTCGCGCAGAAATGAGATGCCATAGTCGCGCCATTCGCCAGCCGAGACGAACTGCCCGTAAAGCCGTGTCAACGCGCCAAGCTCTTTGCGATCAAAGGTAACCTGCTCTTGCGGGCTTTCAGGCGATGGGAAAGGAGTTGGCGTTTGTAACGTCATGGTAAAAGTCTACGCTGGCTTTGCAAAAAATCAAGCACCGCAGTTTTGCCGCAATAAGACCCTTTTAAAACCACCGGAACTTCAAAAACCCGCCGCCATTCGCCGGCATAAAGATCTCAGTTACAGGTTAACGACCCCGACGGCAGCGACAAAGCCCCCACCGAGTCCTTGCTGTCGGGCCCTGTATAAATCAAAGGCCCCCGCCCACACAGGCGGGGGTTTCTTGATTGGCAGGGCCTAGCAGAACCCCTCTGCCAAGCGCAATTCGCCCACGGAAAAGCCACGGCAATTGATCTGCGGCGCGGGCAATCGCTTTTGTGCCATCGGATGAGCGGCATCCAAAGCACCCAGCTTGGCCAGCAGACTGACCAAAACCGCCTCGGAGGCGCGGCCGTTGCCGTCTTCGATCTTCAGCGCGATGCCCAGTTTTTGTTCGGGCAACATGGCGACAAACACCGCCTCGGCTCCGGTTTTGATCGAAACCTTGCCACCCATCGCCCGCATCAGCTCGGTGCAGGCGCGGCCCTCGCCTGCGACCAGATCAGGATGCGCCGCCATCGCGTCGCGCAGCCGTGCCATCGCGCGCTGACGGCTGTTGCCACCCTCGCGCGCAGCAGCAAAAGCGCCCATCGCGCGGGCAAGCCCCGCCACCGACATCGCAAAGTTTGGCGCCGAACAACCGTCAATGCCGTAGCCTGCCACGCTCTCGCCGGTCACTTCTTCGGTCGCGGCGCGAATGGCGCGCTGCAAGGGGTGGTCAATCTCGGTATATTCCGAACCGCCCTTCAGATGTTTATTCGCGGTCAAAAAGCCCGAATGCTTGCCCGAGCAGTTGTTGTGCAACTGGCAGGGCGCATCATTGGCGCGGATCAGACGGTCGCGCTCGGTGCGGTCATAGGGTTCATGCGAGCCACAGCGCAGATCGGCCTCGCCCAGCCCCAAATCGGCCAGCCAGCGCCCCGCCATATCGACATGCAGATGCGCGCCCTGATGGCTGGCGCAAGACAGCGCGATATGCGCATCGCTTAGACCCGCCGCATCGGCAGCCCCGCTTTCCAGCAGCGGCAGCGCTTGGATCATTTTGCAGGACGATCGCGGGAAGATCACGCGCTCTGGATCACCCCAGGATTGCACGATCTGCCCCGCTTCGTCGCAAATCACCACATGCCCGCGATGGGTGCTTTCCAGCAGCCCCCCGCGCCAAAGTTGCACCAATTCTGCCGCCGCCATGGTCATCTCCCTCACTTATGCGCGATTTTCTGCCCGTTTCGGCCCTGTAGGGCTTTCGCGGATCGTCATTTTCCGGTTAAGCATGGCATATCGAGTGAAAGACGTTCGCGCTATATCAAAAACCGCATCAAGCGGCGATCGGGCGGGCACAGGCAACACGGCTTGGAGGCTGTAACGACATGGCAAACTGGATGACACGCGTAGCGTCAGCTGCGATGATCTCCGTGATCGGAATGGGTGTAGGTTCGGCAGGCTTGGCACAAGACTCCACCAACCGCGTCGCGACGATGACGGATTGGAGCGTTTTCGCCGAAAAAGACCCGAAAGAATGCTGGGGCGTCTCCAGCCCCAAAGAAACCCTAAACACCAAAGACGGCCAGCCAGTTTCGGTGCGCCGCGGCGACATCTTGCTGTTTGTGACCTTTCGGCAGGGCAGCGCTGGCGAGATTTCGTTTTCGGGCGGATATCCCTTTGCGGGCGGCTCGACGGTTAATCTGAAAGTTGATGGCGCGGGCTATGAGCTGTTTACCGATGGTGAATGGGCTTGGTCGGGCAGTGCGGCAGATGATGCGGCGATCCTGACCTCGTTGAAAAAGGGCGCAACAGCGGTGCTGACCGCGCGTTCGGCAAAGGGCACCCAGACCCAAGACACCTTTAGCCTGCGCGGCTTTACCGCCGCGATGGAAGAAGCCGCCAAACAGTGCGGCTAACCCCGCTAAAGCCCAGATTTGAAACGCCCCGCGCATGGCTCGGGGCGTTTTGCATTCCGACAGTTCCGTTTTGCTGCCGAATCCCTTATAGCAACGCTTCCAGCCATAGGATTCTGCCATGACCGCGCCCATCACCCAAGACGTTATGACCATTCCGCGCAAGCTGCCCGAGGGCGGCAAGCCAAATCTGGTCGGCATGACCCGCGACCAGATGCGCGCCGCGCTGATCGAGGCTGGCACGGCAGAAAAGCAAGCCAAGATGCGCGTTGGTCAGGTCTGGCAGTGGGTCTATCACTGGGGCGTGCGCGATTTCGAAGCGATGACCAACCTTGCCAAAGACTATCGCGCGCTTTTGGCCGAGCATTTCGTGCTGGAAGTGCCCGAGGTGGTGACCAAGCAAGTTTCCACCGATGGCACCCGCAAATATCTGGTGCGCATCGCCGGCGGCCACGAGGTCGAGGTGGTCTATATCCCCGAAACCGATCGCGGCACGCTGTGTATCTCAAGCCAAGTCGGCTGCACGCTGACCTGTTCGTTCTGCCATACCGGCACGCAAAAACTGGTGCGCAACCTGACGGCGGCGGAAATCGTTGGCCAAGTCATGCTGGCGCGCGATGATCTGAACGAATGGCCGGTGCAAGGCGCGCCCAAGAACGAGACGCGGCTTGTCAGCAATATCGTGCTGATGGGCATGGGCGAGCCTTTGTATAACTTTGAAAACGTGCGCGACGCGATGAAGGTGGTGATGGACGGCGAGGGCATCGCTCTGGGCCGCCGCCGCATCACCCTGTCGACCAGCGGCGTTGTGCCAGAAATCGCCCGCACCGCCGAAGAAATCGGCTGCCTGCTGGCGGTATCTTTCCACGCCACCACCGACGAGGTGCGCGATCAATTGGTGCCGATCAACAAAAAGTGGAACATCGCCACCCTGCTTGAAGCGCTGAAAGCCTATCCGGGGCTGACCAATTCTGAACGCATCACCTTTGAATATGTGATGCTGGATCATGTCAACGACAGCAAAGAAGACGCCTACCGCTTGGTGGAACTGCTGCGCGGCATCCCCGCCAAGGTCAACCTGATCCCCTTTAACGAATGGCCCGGCGCGCCCTATAAACGATCGTCTGGCAACCGGATCCATGCTTTTGCCGACATCATTTATCAGGCCGGCTACTCCAGCCCGATCCGCACGCCGCGCGGCGAAGACATCATGGCGGCCTGTGGCCAGCTGAAATCGGCCACCGAAAAGCAGCGCAAATCTGCGACAAAAACGACAGTTCAGGGCTAAATCACCTAGGGGTTGTGGGCTGGCGGTCATCCTGCTCTTTTTGTGGTATTTAGCAGGGCGGCATAAAACGAAAAGCTGGCGTCATGGGCTTCAATTCGTTAAGCAGTTGTCAAACTGGGTGTGCAACACAGAACGAACCCAGACGGAACCAGACAACCGGCGCTTTGCCGGCTAGAGGATAGGGCAGTAAGATGGCGGCTTCGGACGATACGCAAAAGCGTTCTGCGAAAGAGTGGGTCTTGGTTCTGGCGAAGTATCGCGAGCCTTCGACCAGCCGCAGCATTTTTGAACTTGTGGCCACTTTGGTGCCTTTTGTCCTGCTTTGGGGTCTGGCTTGGGCGTCTTTGTCGGTCAGCTACTGGCTTGCTTTTGCGATTGCGGCGCTGAACGGGCTGTTTCTGGTGCGGATCTTTGTCATCCAGCATGATTGCGGCCATGCGTCTTATTTCAGCAGCCGCAAGGCTCAGGATTGGGTCGGCCGCTGTTTGGGCGTGCTGACGCTTACCCCCTATGATGTCTGGCGGCGTACCCATTCGATTCACCATTCGCACCACGGCAACCTTGATCAGCGCGGCATTGGCGATGTGCTGACCCTGACGGTCGAAGAATACCGCGCCCGCAGCCGCTTTGGCCGCTTTATGTATCGGCTTTATCGGCATCCGCTGGTGCTGTTTGTGCTGGGGCCAAGCTATCTGTTCATCTTGCAAAACCGCTTGCCGCTGGGGCTGATGAAATCGGGCTGGCGCTATTGGACAAGTGCGATGGGCACCAACGCGATGATCGCGATCATTCTGGGGCTGATCATCTATCTGGGTGGCTTTATGCCGGTGCTGCTGATCTATCTGCCCACCTCGGTGATTGCGGGCACGGTTGGGGTTTGGCTGTTCTATGTGCAGCACCAGTTTGAAGAAACCCATTGGGCCAAGACCGAAGACTGGCAGCTGCATGAAGCAGCGCTTGAGGGGTCTTCGCACTACATCCTGCCGCAGCCGCTGCGGTGGCTGAGCGCGAATATCGGCATTCACCATGTGCATCACCTGTACAGCCGCATCCCGTTTTACCGCCTGCCCGAAGTGCTGCGCGACAATGCCGCCTTGGCCGAGGCGCAGCGCCTGACGGTCTGGGAAAGCTTTAAGTCGGTGAACCTGCATCTGTGGGACGAAAAGCTGCAAAAGCTGCTGTCGTTCCGCGAGGCGAAAAAGCTTTACGATCTGGCCTAAGCCGCGCTTGGCGGCGGGGGTTGCTGCTGCTAACCTTTGGCGATGCTGCTGACCAATGCCCTTGCCCGCAGGCTGTTCCTGCACCGCCATCTGTTGGCAGAGCCTCCGCTTGGCGCGGGCTCTGGTCAGGCGCTGGCCGATCTGATCTCGCAGCTGGGCTTTGTGCAGGTTGACAGCATCAACACCCTGGCCCGCGCGCATCACATGATCTTGTTCAGCCGGCGGCAGACTTACCGGCCCGAGGCGCTAAAGCCGCTGCTGGAAGACCAGCGCCAGCTGTGGGAGCATTGGACGCATGACGCCTCGATCATCCCGATAGCGCTGCATCCGCTGTGGCAGCACCGCTTTGCCCGCGATGCCGAACGGCTGCGCGGCTCTTGGAAGGCGTGGTTCCGCGACGGCTATGAGGCGCAGTTCGACACGATCCTAGATCGGATTGCCCGCGATGGTCCGGTAACCTCGACCGATGTTGGTCAAGGCGAGGCGCGCGGCAAAGGTGGCTGGTGGGATTGGCACCCCAGCAAAACCGCGCTGGAATGGCTGTGGCGCACTGGGCAATTGGCGATCACCCGGCGCGAAGGCTTCCAGAAGGTCTATGATCTGACCGAAAGGGTGATCCCGCAGGCGCATCGCTTGGACACCCCCGACGAAGCCACCATGGTCGATTGGGCCTGTGGGTCTGCGCTGGATCATCTGGGCTTTGCCGATGCGAAAGAGCTGCGCGGCTATTGGCACTGCCTGCGCCCTGACGAGGTGAAGGCTTGGCTGAAATCCGCCCTTGCGCGCGGCGAGATCACCGAGATCGAGGTCGAAGGTGCAGATCTGTCGCGCAAACGCAGCTATGCGCGCCCCGATGTGCTGGCCCATGCCAGCCTTGCGCCCGAGCCAAGCCAGCGTCTACGGCTGCTTTCGCCCTTTGATCCGGCGCTGCGCGACCGCGATCGGGCCGAGTTTCTGTTCGGCTTTCACTACCGCATCGAGGTTTTCGTGCCAGAGCCAAAGCGGATCTACGGCTATTATGTCTTTCCCATTCTGGAAGCCGACAGGCTGGTTGGCCGCATCGACGTCAAGGCGTTTCGGGCTGAAAACACCCTGCGGATCAAGGCGCTTTGGCCCGAGGGCGGCGTGAAATTTGGCGCAGGCCGGCTGCGGAAACTTGAAGCCGAGCTGCAGCGCTGGGCGGCGTTTTCGGGCTGTGATCGGGTCGACTATCAGCCGGGTTGGCTGCGCGAGGGCTAGGCCCGCGCAGCCCGGTTTTGCAGACCTATTGCAAAACCTTGCCCTCGGGCCATGTCAGCTTTTGTGACAGGGTGATCTGCTGTCTCACACCAGCAGCCAAGTCAAACTGCCACGACAGAATGCCACGCTTTCCGTCAAAATCGGTCTCGCTTGGCGCAGGATCGGCGGTAAAGCTGATCTTCAGATCCTCTTGTTCAGAATAGGGAATTTGGTCCAACACCCGCAGCGGCCAAGCCTCGGACGTCAGGTTTTCCACCGTCAGCACTGCGGTTTCTTGCTGCTGCGTCGAGGTCGAAATAAAGCCGCGATCCCCCGTGCTGCGCTCTGGCATCGAGCGTTTCAGCCGCAGCCCTTCAATCGCGCCAAAGCCGATCTCGGCCTTGGCCCCCGCGGCCAGACCGGCAAATTGCACCGACCCCACCAACGCGCTGTCACGATAAAGCGAGGCGGTGCCGGGCAGCAAAATCTCGGGGCTGTCGTTGGTCAATGTCGCCAGCAAAAACGCGCTGCGGTCGCGCGAAGGCACGGCGCGCGCCTCGATGTCAGGCGTCATCGTCAGGCTGTCCAAGGCAAGGCGCAGGTTTTCAACGCCCGAGGCCACTGCAACCGCGCTGGGGTAATGATAGACCACGGTTTCGCCCTGAAGCATCGGCACAGCGGTCAGCGTCATGCCAACCTGCTTTGGCATCGGGGCGGCATCGGCAACCATGGCTTCGCTGCGGGTCGCATAAACCGGCGGCGCGTCGGTTGCAGGATCAAACACCTGTCGCAGATCGGGCCAAAGCGTCGAGGGGTCCGACTGCGCCGAAGGTTGCGCGGTGGACAGGGTCAGATCAACGCCCGCCCAATCTTCGCCGGAATATTGGCTGACCAATACGCCGCGATCTATTCGCAGGCTTGCGGCTTTGCGGTCCAGCGTCATGTCATAGACCGGCGACCAAGTTGCGTTTTGGATGAAATGGCTGACGGTCAAATGCGCCTCGCCCGCCGCAGGCGCGTCGATGGCGACCGAAAGCGCGGTGTAATCGCTGTCACGCTGTGACAGCGCTGCACGGGCTGCGATTGCGGCGTCTAGCAGCTGTTGCGCGGCCTCTGCTGCGGTTTGTGCGGGCGGCAGATCGGCGGCGGCGGCAAGGGCCGCTTGCCGCGCGGCAAGGGTCTGCGCGCCCACAGTTTGCGTCAGCGCTGTCAGGCTTTCGACCGTCAGCGCCGCCCCTTCCGGCCGCAGCGCTGCAAGAAAGGCCAGCTGCGCTTGTGCGGCCTCGACACGGGCGTTGATGGCTGCAACGGCGGCTTGCGCGTCGCGCAAAGCTGCCTTGGCAGCCGTCACATCCGCTGTGGCGGCCAAAAGCTCTGGCGTCTTTGCATCTGATCGCGGCGGCAGACGGTCGGTTCGCAGCGCAAAGGCCCCCAGCGCCAGATCGGGCGAGGTCAGCCGGATCAGGTTAGGCTCGGTGCCCGCGGGCAGATCGGTGATCAAAAGATCATGCGTCCCCGCCGGAGCGTTAAAGCTGACCACGCGCGTCACTTGCGCGCCTTGGGGGTAAAGCGTGACAGCCGTGATCTGGCTTTTGGCAAGGATGGTATCGGCCAAAGCGGGGCAGGGCAGTAAAAGCGCAAGCGTCACAATGCGGTGCATAAAAGCCTCCTGACTATACCGCAAACCTAGTTGCGCCCCGGGGCCTTTGACAAGCAATCTGCGGGCTTGCAGGCGAAGAAGCGCGCGGCCTAAGCTGCCGCGAAAAGGAAGACCGACATGAACAGCCCGACACCTTCGAATTTGAAATCGACCGCAGCCCTGCCCAAGGTGGTGCGCGCAAAGGGCAGCTATCTTTGGGATGCCGAGGGGCGGCAGTATATTGACGGCTCGGGCGGGCCAGCGGTCTATTGTCTGGGCCATGCCAATGAAGAGGTCAACGCGGCGGTCATGGCGCAGATGGGCGCGATTGCGCATGGCTATCGCTATAACTTCACCACCGATGCGCTAGAGGAATTGACCGAGATCATCCGCAGCCATTGTGGCGGCACGCTGCGCGAGATGGTCTATGTCACCGGAGGCTCAGAGGCAGTGGAAAGCTGTCTGAAGATCGCCTTGCAGTATCAAACCGCGATTGGGCAGAAATCGCGGCGCAGGTTCATCTCGCGGCAGCGGTCTTGGCATGGCAACACGCTGGGTGCGCTGGGGGTTTCGGGCTTTGAAGAGCGCACCCGCGCCTATGAGGGGGCCTTTATCCCCTCGATCAAACTCTCGCCCGCCAATGACTATCGCCCGATTGCAGGCCAAGGCACATTGGCCGAACGCGGCGCAGCCGAGCTTGAGGCCGCCATTCTTGCCGCTGGGCCAGAGACGATTGCCGCCTTTATCTTTGAACCCGTGGTTGGGGCGGCGGGAGGCTGTGTGCCTGCACCAGAAGGCTATGCAGCGCTGGTGCGCGCGGTCTGCGACCGTCACGGCGTCTTGATGATTGCAGACGAGGTGATGTGTGGCGCGGGCCGCACCGGCCCATGGCGGGCGCTGGCGCATGATGGCGTTGAACCCGATCTGATGTCGGTCGCCAAGGGTCTGGCGGCGGGCTATATGCCGCTGGGGGCTGCGATTTGCACCACCAAGGTGTGGCAGGCCATTTGCGCCGTCGATGGCGCCTTTGGCACCGGACACACCTTTACCGGCCATACCGCAGCCTGTGCGGCAGGCGTCGCCGTGCAGCGGATCGTCGCGCGTGAAGGGCTTTTGGCGCGGGTCACCGCACAGGGGCCGCAGCTGATGGCCGATTGGGCCACCGCTTTGGCGGGGGTCGAGGCGGTGGGCGATATTCGCGGCCGTGGCCATTTCATCGCCGCCGAACTGGTTGCCGACCCTGTCACCAAGACCCCCTTCCCCGCCGAGCGCAAGCTGTTCATGAAGGTGCGCGCGCAAGCGATGGCAAATGGGCTGATCTGCTATCCGGTGGGCGGCAATGTCGATGGCACCAACGGCGATATCGTGATCCTTGCCCCGCCCTATAATGCCACCCAGGCCGAGCTGGACGAGATCATCGACAAGGCCGCAACCTCGATCAAACAGGTGCTGCGGGCCGAAGGTTTGGCATAAGGAAAAGGGGCACAGGGAACGGAATCTTTAGGAATCAGCGCTAAAGCTTTGCAAAAGCCAGACTGGAATTGCAAAGGAATGCGATGCGCCTGACCCAGCCCGCCCTCTGCCCCGATCCGCCGCAGTGGCGCGATAATATTCCCACCTCGATGGGTTATGCCGAGATTGTGCATCGCGCCTATGCGGGCGAAAACCTGACGCAGCTGACCGCCGATTTGGTGTCGCAGGTCACTGGCCCCATGGTGGATGCGGGCGCGCTACTTGATCTTTCGACCGTATTGCATCTGCAAGGCGGCGCGCTGGCGGCCGAGGGGGCGGTGATGCAGGCCCATGCTTTGCAGATCAGCCGCAGCTTTCAGATCCTGCATGGCAGCGGTCTGGGGCCGCGGATTCTGGCCTTTGTTACTGCGGGCGACTTCATGGCCAATACGCCGTTGGATTTTCTGCTGCGCGGGTCAGATGCAGTGCTGATCTTGCACTTTGTCGATGCCAATCTTTTTGCGTTGCATGATCTTCCGCCTCATGACCTGGCCTTTGTCGCCATTGGTGAAAGCCCCGAAAACGCGATGATTTTGCAGAAACTGGGCCAGCTGTTAAAGAATTGGGGCGGCCCAATTTTCAACAACGCAACCGAGGTGATTGCCAGCCTAAGCCGCGATTCTGTCAGCGCGGTTCTGGCGGCGGAAGCTTCGATCTATGCACCGCCAACGCTGCGGATGTCGCAGCGTGATCTGGTGGCGCAGGTGATGGGCGAAGACCGCGCGGCTTTGAAGTTTCCACTGCTGCTGCGCCCGATTGGCAGCCATGCAGGCGCAGGTCTGTGCAAGATCGACACCCTTAGCGCTTTGGCGGCGTGGCTACGCCACTCTGACGATGCCGAAGTCTATCTCGCCCCCTTTGTCGATTATCGCGGTGCGGATGGATTTTACAGCAAGGCGCGCGTGGTACAGGTTTGCGGCAAACCTTTTGCAAGCCATCTGGCGCGGTCGCAAAACTGGATGGTGCATTACCTGAACGCCGATATGGCGGCAAATCCAGACCGCCGATCGGCAGAGGCCGATTGGATGGCGCATTTCGACCAAGACTTTGCCCAGCGCCACGCAGAGGCCTTTGCTGCGCTGCACCGGATCTTTGGCCTTGATTATTTCGGCATTGATTGCGCCGAACTGCCCGATGGCAGACTTTTGATTTTCGAGGTGGATGTAGCGATGATCGTGCACGACATGGATGACGAAACCATCTTCCCCTATAAAAAACCCGCGATGCAAAAGCTGTTTGCGGGGTTTCTACAAGCGGTCACCGCGGCCTGCCGCTAAGAAAAAACCCCGCCGGTTCGGGCGGGGTTTTTGACAGTTCAGCCTTTTTTCAGGCAGCGCTGGCCCAGCACTTCGGCGATTTGCACCGCGTTCAGCGCAGCGCCCTTGCGCAGGTTGTCAGAGACGCACCACAGGTTGATGCCGTTATCAATCGTGCTGTCCTGACGGATGCGGCTGATATAGGTGGCATAATCGCCAACGCATTCGATCGGCGTGATGTAGCCGCCGTTTTCGCGCTTATCGATCACCATGATGCCGGGG
This sequence comes from Cypionkella sp., assembly GCF_036782355.1. NCBI lineage: Bacteria > Pseudomonadati > Pseudomonadota > Alphaproteobacteria > Rhodobacterales > Paracoccaceae > Cypionkella > Cypionkella sp. Next base: position 91,708 of record NZ_DAIPZF010000003.1, on the reverse strand, counting down.
GCTTCGCGCAGAATGTCGCGGGCCTCGTGTTCATCCAGGAACTCTTCAAACTCGATATTGATCGATTCCGAATGGCCGACAAACACCGGAACCCGCACGCAGGTCGCAGTGATCTTGATCGACTTGTCCAAGATCTTTTTGGTCTCGGCGACCATCTTCCATTCTTCTTTGGTCGAACCATCGTCCAAGAACACGTCGATATGCGGAATCACGTTGAAGGCGATTTGCTTGGTAAACTTGACCGGTGGCTTGCTGTCGGTCGGGTTGTAGATCGACTTGGTCTGATCCCAAAGCTCGTCGATACCCTCTTTGCCAGCGCCCGAAACCGACTGATAGGTCGAGACGACAACGCGCTTGATGCGGGCGCGGTCATGCAGCGGCTTCAGCGCCACAACCATCTGCGCGGTCGAGCAGTTGGGGTTGGCGATGATCATTTTCTTGGTATAACCGTAGATCGCATCGGCATTCACCTCTGGCACGATCAAAGGCACATCGGCGTCATAGCGGTAAAGCGACGAGTTATCGATGACAACGCAGCCCGCAGCCGCAGCCTTGGGGGCGTAAATCTTGGTGGCATCCGACCCCACGGCGAACAAAGCAATGTCCCAGCCGGTGAAATCAAAGGTGTCAAGATCCTTGGTCTTCAGGGTCTTATCGCCAAAGCTGATCTCAGTGCCCAGCGATTTTCGTGACGCCAAAGCGACGATTTCATCAACTGGGAACTCGCGCTCGGCGAGGATATTCAGCATTTCGCGGCCCACGTTACCCGTGGCACCCGCGACGACGACCTTATAGCCCATCGGGGTTCTCCTATAATTGTCTTTGACCATCAAAGACGAGGCGCTGTTAGCGCAAGGCGCAGCCCGTGGAAAGCGGATTCGGCGCGCCACCGCCCGCAATCAGTCGGTGCGATCCTTTGACCACAGATAGGCGGTCAGACCCAAAGCAACAAGGCCCGCATAGGCCAGCATGATGCCGATATAGGGCACATTCGGCGGCGCAGGGGTCAGGGCGGCGTGCAGATGCCCGGTCGCATATTGCATCACCCCCGTGGTGCCGATGCCAAAGAGGTTAATCAGCGTCACGCCCCGCCCGGTCAGATGCGCCGGTAAAAACGCCCGCCCATGCGCCATGACCATCGGAAACGAGGCGCCAAACAGCCCAATCGCGGGCAAAAGCAGCATCGGCTGGGTTTCAGGAAAGGCGGCAATGGTCAGCAAACAGGCCAAGACAATGGCATTTCCGCCAAAAATCAGCCCCTTACGGGTGCCAAAGATCCGCTCAAGCGGGCCATAGGCGAAATTGCCCGCAACCATCGCCAAGCCCATCACCAAAGTCACCCGCCCAATCTCTGCGCGATCTGCGTCGAAGACATCGCTCAGATAGGGCCCCGCCCAAAGCCCGCGCAGACCCGCAGCCGGCGCATAGCAGGCCGCCATCATCAGAAAAATCGGCCAAAGTGCTGGCATTCGCAACAGATCCAACACCGAACCTTTGTGCCCGGTTTGGCTGCGCGCAGGGTCGCGCACAAAGATCAGCACGGCAAGGGCGGTCAGCAGGGTCAGCGCCGCCAAGACCCAGATCGTGCCGCGCCAGCCCAACAGATCGACCGCCGCCGACAAAGGCAACGAGGCCGCGATATTGCCCAGCGAGCCGATGCCAATCACCATCCCCGCCAAAGTGCCAAAAGCGCTTGGCGGGTAAAGCCGTGCAAACAGGAAATAGGCCGCCATCAGCACTGGCGCACAGCCCGCCCCGATCAGCACCATCGCATAGACAATCGCATTTGGCCCGGTCGCCGAGGCAAAAATCGCCGCCCCCACCGCCCCCACCGCCAAAAGGCCCGAGGTGGTAAGCCTTGGCCCAATCCGGTCCAGCGCGGCCCCCACCGGCAGCTGCATCAGCGCAAAGGCCAAGAACCAATAGCCCGAAGCCGTCGCCAAAATCTCGGGCGTGGCCCCCAGATCGCTGGCCAAAACCGGGCTGAGCACCGCCAAAAAGGCGCGGTAGAATTGGCTTAAGACATAGCCTGCGATCAGGGCAATCAATCCGGCCTTCATGCGGCTTGCCCCATCAGCGGCTTTTCGCGGATCGGCAGATGCACCAGCGCCGAAAACGCGCCGACGCCAACGCCGATCCACCAAACCGTGGTATAGCCGCCGGTCAGATCATAAAGCTTACCCCCCAGCCAAACCCCGAAAAAGCTGCCGATCTGGTGGCTTAGAAACACAAAGCCATAAAGCGTGCCCATATAGCGCAGCCCGTAGATATGCGCGACCAGACCCGAGGTCAGCGGCACCGTCGCCAGCCACAAAGCCCCCATGCTCAGCGAAAACGCCAGCACGGTAAAGGGCGTCATCGGCAGCAGAATAAAGGTGGCGGCAATCACCGTGCGCGCAGCATAAATCCCCGCCAGCAGGTATTTCTTGGAATAGCGCTTGCCCAGCCAGCCCGCGTAAATGCTGCCGCCGATATTGGCCAAACCAATCACCGAAATCGCAATCGCCCCCAGCGCCGAGGTCGAGGTGATGCCAATCCCCGCAAGCAAGCCATTGGCCGAAATCGGGCCGCATTTTTCCGTCACAAAGGCAGGAAAATGCGCGGTCAGAAACGCAAGCTGATAGCCGCAAGAGAAAAAGCCCAGAAAAATCATCGTGTAAGACGGGTCTTTGAAGGCGCGCTTCAGCACGGTGCCCAGCGATTCCTCAAGCTCTTGTTTGCTGGCCACGCTTGGGCTGCGCAGAAACGGCAGGGCGGCGAGGGCGGCAATAATCACTACCGCAAAGATCAAAAAGGTGGTTTGCCACGGGTAAACCGCCAGCAGCCCCTCGGCCACAGGCGCGCCGAACACTTGGCCCGCAGAGCCCGCCGCCGTGGCAATGCCCAGCGCAAGACTGCGGTTCTCGGCACTGGCCGCACGCCCGACAATGGCCAGAATAACCCCAAACCCGGTGCCCGCGATGCCAAAGCCAACCAAGATTTCCAACAGCTGCATCTGCGCCGGCGTATGGGCAAAAGCCGTCAGCGCCAGACCAGATGCATACAAAAACGCCCCCGCAACAATCGCGCGGCGGTCCCCCAACCGCTCGGCAATCGCGCCAAAAATCGGCTGACCAAAGCCCCAAGCAAGGTTCTGAATCGCAATCGCAAGCGAGAAATCCGAGCGGGCCCAGTTAAACTCGGTCGCAATCGGGATCTGAAACACCCCAAAGCTTGCACGAATGGCAAAGTTGAACATCAAGATCACACAGCCGGCGATCAAAACCGGGGTGAAAATCGCGACTTTTTGGGTGGATGTCATGGCAAGCTCCTGCAACGCGACAGGGTTAGCGGAAGCCTTGACCCGCACAAAGCGCTAAATTGTGTCTGTTACAAACGAAGCCCCTTTGCAGCGCGCCCAAAGCGCTTTAAATTCGCGAAAACAGCTAGGGAGCAGGCGATGACAGAATGGTGGCGCGGGTCGGTGACCTATCAGATTTATCCCCGCTCGTTTCAGGATGACAACGGCGATGGCGTCGGCGATTTGGCGGGCATCACCCGCAGGCTTGACCATATCGCGGCCTTGGGCTGCGATGCGATTTGGCTTTCGCCGTTCTTTACCTCGCCGATGTTGGATATGGGCTATGATGTTGCCGATTACACCGATGTCGATCCGGTCTTTGGCACTTTGGCCGATTTCGACGCGCTGATCGCCCGTGCGCATGGCTTGGGGCTGAAGGTGATCATTGATCAGGTGATGAATCATTCGTCCGACAAGCACCCCTTCTTTGAACAAAGCCGCAAAGATCGCAGCAACGACAAGGCCGATTGGTATATCTGGGCCGATCCACGCCATGACGGCACGCCGCCTAACAACTGGCTGTCGATCTTTGGCGGCCCGGCTTGGCAATGGGATGCGCGGCGCAAGCAATATTACATGCACAGCTTTTTAGCCCAGCAGCCCGAGTTCAACTTTCGCAATCCGGCGGTGCTTGACTATATGGAAAGCGTGCTGCGGTTTTGGTTGGATCGCGGCGTCGATGGCTTTCGCTTTGATACCGTGAACTTTTTCTACAAAGACGGCATGCTGCGCGACGATCCCGCCGATTTCCGCAACAAATCCGAAGCCCCCGGCAACCCCTACGAAATGCAGTATCACCTGTTTTCCAAGAACCAACCCGAGAACCTGCTGTGGCTGGAACGCATCCGCGCCGTGCTTGACAGCTATGACGATCGCACCTCGGTGGGCGAGGTCGGGGAATCGCATCACGGCATTCAGATCATGGGGCAATATACCGCGCCGGGGCGGCTGCATCAGTGCTATTCCTTCGAGATGTTTGGCAGCGACTATTCGGCAGGGCTGTTCCGCCGCAAGATCGAAGAGTTCTTCACCGGCGCGCCGAATGGCTGGCCGATGTGGGCGTTTTCAAACCATGATGTGGTGCGGCAAACCTCGCGTTGGGTGAAATATGGTATCAGCCAAGACGCCTTGGCAGCCCAAGCCGGGGCCTTGCTGCTGTCGTTCCAAGGCTCGATCTGCCTTTGGCAGGGCGAGGAATTGGGCCAGACCGACACCGTTTTGACGCTGGACGAGCTGACCGATCCGCAGGGCATCACCTTTTGGCCCGAACCCATCGGCCGCGACAACACCCGCACGCCGATGGTTTGGGACGGCTCGGCGCAGGGCGGATTTACCAGCGGCACGCCTTGGCTGCCGGTGAAAGCGCCACAGCTTGCGCGCAATGTGGCAGCGCAGGCGGGCGTTGCGGGCTCGGTGCTGGAAAGCTATCGCGCGATGCTGGCGTTTCGGCGGCAAACCGAAGCGCTACGCCTTGGCGCGACGCGGTTTTTTGATCTGCCCGAACCAATCTTGGCCTTTGCGCGCGGCGAAGATCTGCTTTGCGTCTTTAACCTTTCGCCCACTGCGCTGGAGATCAACGCTTTGGGGTTGGGCGCAGCCATTGGCCCCTCGGCGGGGGTGGTGCATTCGGACGGCAAGCTCCAGCTTGGCCCGAATGCCTATGGTTTCTTCACCGGCGCAAGCAGCGCTGTCTTAGGGTAGCTTTTGCCAAAGAACGCCGGCGGCAGGAATGATCTTGCCGCCCCACTCGACCTCTACCGCATTGTAATTGAACAAGAACTGATGCGTTTCGGTATCGCGGCGGCGCAGCCCCTCGGGCAGCGGATCGGTTTCGATGCCCGCCTTTTGGCACAGCTGCTGCAAGATCCGCGACAGCGCGGCCTCATCGGGCCAACCGGCCAAATACTGCAATCCCCGCGCCGCAATCAGCGCCGGCCAGCCATCGGTTGTGGTTTCCAGCACCTGCGCCGAGGTCTCGATCTTTTCGCGCCAATGCAGGAAATTGCCGCCAAGGGTTAACGGCACTGGCACATCTGGCGGCAGGCTTTCCACCCGCGCCACGGTCGCCTTTAGATTCGGCAGATTGGGCGGCAGCGGCAAAGGAATCGCGAAATCTGCGGTCTTGGAATTGCTGCGCGGGCCGATCAGGCTTTGGCCCTGATGCACCGCCAAAGCCGCAAGCAAGGGTTGCGACATCGTCGCGACCCCCGGAGCCAGCACAATCGGATAGGCCGACAGATCGGCGGTATCGGGCGGCAAAATATCAACATTCAACCCCAGCCTGCGCAAACCCCGATAGGTTTCAAACACTTGGCGGAAATAGCTGTAATCGCGGCCCTGCGGCTGCGTCTCCCAAGCCCAGGCCGAGGCATAGTCAAACACCAGCCCCACTTGGGCGCGGGCGGTGCCGACATCGGGCATCTGCGCCAGTTCTTGGGCGACCTGCCCGGCCTCGTGATAGGCGGGGGCGGCGACGGAATCGGGGCGCAACATGCCCGCGTGCATCTGTTCTTGCGCAAAGGGCGCTTGTCGCCAGCGGAAATAGCACACCGCCTCGGCACCATGGGCAAAGGCCTCCCAAGCCCAAAGCCGCGCCATGCCGGGCAAGGGGTCGGGGTTCCACGGCGCCCAGTTCACGGGGCCCGGCTGCTGCTCCATCACCCACCAGCGGCCACGGCCAACGGCGCGATAAAGGTCGTGGTGAAAGGCCTGAAAATCAGGATCGCCTTGGCGCACAAAGCGGTGCTTATGCGCGGGCGTCGCGGCCAGCCTGTCGGACAAAAACCCCAGCGGATAGGCATCCCAAGCGGCAATATCCAGATCGGCGCCCACATCAAAATGATCGAAATCGGTGATCTGGCCCATGTAGTTATGGCTGATCGGCGCTGTGCTATGTTTGCGCAAAATCTCGACCTGCAAGCGGTTAAAGCTGACGACCTCATCGCTGGCAAAGCGGCGATGCGCCATCACATGCGCGGGGTTTGCTTCGGTCACGGTCAGGTTTGGCAGCGCAATCTCGTCAAAGCTGGCATAATCCATCGACCAGAACACATTGCCCCAAGCACGGTTAAGCGCCTGAGGTGATTGGTATTTCTGCGCGCACCAGTCACGAAAGGCCTGCGTGGCCGCCTGCGAATACGACAGCACCGTGTCATGGCAGGCATATTCATTATCGGTCTGCCACGCCGCAACATGGCGGTTCTTGCCATAGCGTTCCGCCATCGCGGTGACGATGCGCGCGCATTCAGCACGATAGGGGCGGTGGCTAAAGCAATAGTGCCGGCGCGAGCCAAAGCCGCGCGGCTTGCCGTCACGGTCCAGCGCGATCATATCGGGATATTTGTTCAGCATCCAACGCGGCGGCGTCGCGGTCGGCGTGCCCAGCACCACCTTCAGCCCCGCAGCCCCCAGCGTTTCAATCGCGCGGTCCAGCCAGCCCCAATCATAGCTTCCCTCGACAGGCTCCATCAGCCCCCAGGCAAATTCACCGATCCGCACCCAAGTCAGCCCAAGTGCCGCCATCCGCGCGGCGTCTTCGGCCCATTGTGCTTCGGGCCAATGTTCGGGGTAATAGCAGACGCCAAGGCTTCGTTTCATAATATGACCTGATGTTCGGTTTGACCTAAAGCTATGCTGTCACTGCAAAAAACTTTGCCCGCGTCGGGATGCGCGGCAAGTTGATCTGGCGACATGCCTTGGCGCGCGGTGGTGCAAAACAGCCGCTCGCCGGCAAAGGCGGGGCAAGAGCTGTGCGGCGCGCCGATCGCAACCGCGCGCAAAAAGCGGCCATCGGGGCCATAGGCCGCCACCCGCCCCGCGCCCCATTGCGCCAGCCACAACACCCCCGCCGCATCGACAACCGCACCGTCTGGGTGCAGCCCCTCGGCGCGAAGATCCAAAAACACCTTTGGCGCGGCACTGGGCCAGCCATTGGCATCCAGCGCGACCTTCATCACACAAGAGGTCACCGTATCGCAGAAATGCGCAAAATCGCCCTGCGGTGGAAAGCAGATCGCATTTGGAATCGTCAGATCGGCGTAAATCTGGCGGACCTCGCCGCGATAATAGCGGTAGATCGCGCCCTGCCCCGGCTGGGCTTGCTTGCCCATGGTGCCAAACCAAAACCCGCCCAAAGGATCGGCGCGACCATCGTTTGACCTTGTGTCTGGGCGGTCAGCCTCGACCGCGCGATAGGGTGTCAGCACGCCGGTTTCGATATCAAACAGCGACAGCCCGTCTTCGCCTGCGATCAGCAAGCGGTCATGGTCGATCCAGCCTGCGGCCGAAACCATCTGGGCAAAGCCCCAGTCACGCGGGCCGTTTGCATCAACGGACAGCAGCTTGCGGTTCAGAATATCAAACCAAAACAACTGCTTGCGCAGCGGATGCCACAAAGGGCCTTCGCCCAGATCACAGGGGCGGGCATCAAAGATCATAGCGCTGCATCATAGGCTGCGACGATTGTGCGGGCGCGGGCGGCAACCTCGGCTGCACTCAGGCCGGGGGTGTAAAGCGCGGTTCCAATGCCAAAGCCGGTGGCGCCCGCCTTGATCCATTCGGCAAAGTTGCTGGCCCCGGCACCGCCGACGGCAAAAACCTCGCAGGTTTTTGGCAGCACGGCGCGGATCGCCTTGACGCCCTCGGGGCCGATCAGCGTGGCGGGAAAAATTTTCAGCCCATCCGCGCCCGCTTGCAGGGCCGCGAAACATTCGGTTGGCGTCATCACCCCCGGCCAGCTTTGCAGGCCCGCGGCCTTGGTGGCGGCAATAACCGCAGGGTCGCAATTGGGCGAGACGATCAGCTTGCCACCGGCAGTGGCGACATCAGCGACGTTTTGCAGCGTCAGCACCGTGCCCGCCCCGATCAGCGCGTGGCCGCCAAAGGCCTGCGCCATGGCGGCAATCGTCACCAAAGGTTCGGGCGAGTTCAGCGGCACCTCGATGCGGTCGATGCCCGCATCAATCAGGGCCTCGCAAATCGGCAGGGCTTCGGCTGTGGTGATACCGCGAAGAATGGCAATCAAAGGGCGGGACATGGATCAGACCTTTACAAAAGGCCGCGCGCAAGCGCGAGACCAGAGAGGGTGCAAGCGGTGGCATCAAGGGTTTCAGGCTGCAAGCCTTGGGCGGCCAGCGCGCGGGCATAGGGGCTGCAAAGCTGGGACGCGCCGATCAGAACCACCCGCTGGCCCAGCCAATAGGGTTTGGCCGCCGCAAGTTCGATGCCGATCAACAGGCCAGACAGCCGCGCAAAGGCAAGCTCTGGCGACAGGTTTTCCAGCAAAGCCTCGGCGCGCAGGCTGAACAGCCGCGCGGCAATCTTTTCGGGCCGCGACAGCGCTTGCGACAGCGCTGCGTCAAAGGCGGCATCGTCCCAGCCTTCGGCGATACCGTGGCGCAGAACCGAGTGTTGCCGCAGCAGCGCAAAAATCTCGCCGGTCATAAAGCTTTGAAAACTTACCACTTCGCCAGCCGAGACATGCACCCATTTGCTATGGGTGCCAGGCAGGCACAGGATACCGTCAAAATCACGCAACAGTGTCAGCGCCCCGGCAATCTGGGTTTCTTCGCCGCGCATCACATCGGCAGGCGCGGTTTGCTTTAGCCCCGAAACCAGACGCACACGCAGACGCGGGTCTTGGGTTGGCACCGCAATCAGCTGCCCCGCGGCCACCGGCGCGCAAGGCACCGCGCGATAGGGGGCCTCTCGCCAGCCTTGCCGCGCGCCGACCATGCCGCAGGCAATCACCGGCATCGACCCCGCGCCCAACCAAGGCGCAATCAGGCCCAACAGCGCAGGTTCAAAATCGGCAGGGGCAAGCTGGCCCATGCCCAGCGCAGCGCTGGCCTCGGCCTGCACGCCATCAGGCCCCATCGCCCAAGCCCGCAGGTTCGAGGTGCCCCAATCAACAGCGATCCAATCCGGTTTCATCACAGTGCAGCTTCCAGCCTTATTGCCGCCCAAGGGGCCATGGTTTCGCGCGCAACGCAAGCGGATTGGCGCTAAACTCTGCCGCTGTCTTCGTCTGCAAACCGCTTTTCGCCGCGCGCCCGTGCCAGATCCAACTGCCGCTGACGCTCGCGAAAGCGGTCACGGTCCGATTGCGAATATTCGCCAACGCAGTGCGGACAGCAGGCGCCGCGCTCGTAAGACGGATGCTGCTTATCCGCCGCCGAGATTGGTCTGCGGCAGGCGTGGCAGCTGTCGTAATCGCCCGGCACCAGCCCGTGGCCCACAGAAACACGGCCATCAAAGACATAGCATTCGCCCTGCCATTTTGACGCCTCGGCCGGCACCTCTTCCAGATATTTCAGAATGCCGCCCTTCAGGTGGTAAACCTCGTTCACCCCCTGCCCCAACAAAAAGTTGGTGGATTTTTCGCAGCGAATGCCGCCGGTGCAAAACATCGCCACCCGCTTGCCGCGAAAGGCCTCGCGGTTGTCTTCCCACCATTTGGGAAACTCGCGAAAGGTTCGGATGTCAGGATCAACCGCGCCTTCAAAGGTGCCGATGCCCACCTCGTAATCGTTGCGGGTGTCGATCAAGACCACATCGGGCTGATTGATCAGATCGTTCCAATCGCTGGGCGCAACATAGGACCCCACGCGCGCGATTGGGTCAACATTGGGCTGGCCCATGGTGACGATCTCGCGCTTAAGCTTGACCTTCATGCGGCTAAAGGGCGGCGTTTCGGCAAAGGATTCCTTATGCTCTAGCGCCGCACAGCCTGGCAGGCTGCGCAAATGCAAAAGCACCGCGTCAACGCCGTCGCGGCTGCCCGCGATGGTGCCATTCACCCCTTCTTGCGCCATCAAAAGCGAGCCCTTGACGCCATGCTGCGCGCAAAGCGCCATCAACGGCGGGCGCAACGCGTCGGGGTCGTCAAAGCGGGTAAAGTGATAAAGGGCGGCGACGATGATCATGGCATATCTTTACTGCGCAGCAGCGCTTGGGGCAAGTTACGGAAGAAAGGCGGCATCTTCGGCGGCATAGTCGAAGGCGTCATAGCCATAGGCCGCAAAGGCGGGGAAATCAATTTCCCAAGTTGCCGACCGGCTGGCAAGCCAAGCGGTATAGTCGGGCATCAGGCTTTCATAGCTTGGCCCGCCGTCCCATCCCAAGCCCCTTGCCCGCGCGGTAGACAGCCGCACCGGGTTTTCGCAGCTGAACGGGGTATAGCCCACCTGCCACTCGGCCTCGGGCAGATCATCGGCGGAAATCAGGTCGGCTTGGTGGCCCATCGCCTCGAACACCGCATGGCCGATCTGCGCCACGGTCAGCGGTTGCGGGTCTGCCACATTAAACAGCCCACAATGCCCGCCTTCAAAGCAAAACGCCGCCAGCGAGGCGATGCCCGCAGCCGAGCTGGTGTGAAACACATTGCGGCCCTGATCGACCAAGGGCACGCGGGCGCGGCCATCCAAGGCGCGTTTGACAAACCACCACTCGCGCGGGTGGCGCGCGCCGATGCCGTAAATCGCCCCCGCCCGCAGGATCGTGGTTTTGCTGTGCAGCAGCGCCAGCTCCATCGCGACCTTGCCCGAGGAATAGCCATCGCCTGCCGCCACCGTCATCTGCGCTTCAGTGATCAGCCGCGGAAAACGCGGAAATCCGGTCTCGCCCGAGGATTCAAGGCTGCGGCCCTGCGCATCTGCATAGACCGAAGCGGTCGAGATCACGCAAAACTGCCCGACATCGCTGGCGGCTTGCAGCAGATCTGCGGCCTCGCTGGCATCCATCGCCATCGGGTCAAACACCGCGTCATAGCCGCCGCCGGCCTGAATGGTGGCCGCGCGCGAAGCCGCCATCGGCACCGCGCGGGCCAAGGGTGCCAGCGCATCCGGCACATCGCGCCCCGCACGGGTGACCGCATCCACCTGCCAGCCGCGTTCGGCCAGCAAAGGCACCAAAGCCCGCGCCATCTGCCCCGAGGCCCCAAAGACCAAAGCCTTGCTCATGCTTGCACTTTCCGTTGACCCGCTGCAGTGCGACCCTTACGCAATATCTGTGTAAGATTAAAGGAGATCGCCATGCGCGCAGCCGATGAAGCCCTGATCGTGATCGACGTTCAGAACGATTTCTGCCCCAATGGCGCTTTGGCCGTGGCCGAGGGCGATGCGATCATCCCGCAGATCAACGCGCTGATGCCTGATTTTGCCTGCGTGGTGCTGACGCAAGACTGGCATCCGGCCAATCACAGCTCTTTTGCCGATATGCATGCGGGGGCTGAGGCCTTTGGCCTGATCGAGATGCCCTATGGCCCACAAGTGCTTTGGCCGCGCCACTGCGTGCAGGGCAGCGTGGGCGCGGCCTTTCACCCCGATCTGCAAACCGACCCCGCGCAGCTGACCCTGCGCAAAGGCTTTCGCAGCGGCATCGACAGCTATTCGGCGTTTTTTGAAAATGACCATAAAACCCCGACCGGACTGGAAGGTTATCTGCGTGCGCGCGGCATCGCCAAGCTGACGCTGGTTGGTCTTGCCACCGATTTTTGCGTTGCCTATTCCGCGCTGGATGCCGCGGCCTTGGGCTTTGACGTCACAGTTCTGGCCAGCGCCTGCCGCGCGATTGACCTGAATGGATCTTTGGCCGCGCGCAAGCAGGCCTGTCTTGAGGCTGGGGTAAACTGGATCGAGTAAGCTTTGGCAGCAAACTTACCAGTGGTTAATAAATAGCCGCTAGGCTGAGGCTTAGGTGACAACCCGAGCCTTAGAAAAGCGACCAGTTTTGGATATTCAACGGTTTTTAGCCCGAAACAGCCCGGATGGCCTGTTCTTGCGGTTTGTGCGCGGGCGGGTGCGCAGCTTTTGGATGCGTCAAACCATGACGCTGATTGGCTCGGCGACGCTGGCGCTGTTGGTGTCAGGCCAAATCGGCGCCATCACCGCCGTTATCGCGCTGGCGGGCGAAAGCTTTGAAACGCTTGTGCTAAAAGCGGTTGCCACACGCTATGTGCAGGGCCCCATTCCGCAGCGCATCCGCTGGCTGGTGGCACTTACGGGCGGGGTGCAGGGGCTAACGCTGGCGGCCTGCGTTGCGATTTGTTGGAACGCGGTGCCAGAAGCCTCGGGCCGCTTTTTTGCACTGTGTTTTCTGATGTCGGCGGCGCTTAACACCGGTTTGGTTCTCAGTTATTTCAAATTGGGCTCCTTTGTTCGACTGGCCATCTATGCGGGCACAGGTCTGCTCCTGCTGATCAGTGAGGGGTTAGAGCGCAGCACGCAGGGGCTGCGAGATGAGCTGTTTTTTGTGATCACGGCGGCAATTCTGTCCTATGCGACCACGCTTTTCATTCAATCAACCGAAAGACGTCAGGCCGAACGCAGCCGCTTTGAGTTGGCCATTCTTGAGAAAAACCAAGCCCTGCAAGAGGCGCATCTGCGCGAAAAAGAGCAGGCAAAAATCGCCGAGCGGCTGGCGATGGTTGCAAAATATGCCAATGATTCCGTCATCTTCACTGCGCCAGATGGGCGTATCGAATGGGTGAATGACGCTTTCACCCGTATAACCGGCTTTCGCTTTGACGAGGCGGTTGGCCATCTGCCAAGCGAGATTTTGTACACTGAGGGCACCAGCCCAGAAGCGCTTGCCGAACTAGACCGCGGCCACCGCGAGGCGGTTCCGGTTCGGGTTGAATTGCAAAACAAAACCCGCGACGGCCGCCTGATCTGGATGGAGGTTTCGCTTAGCCCCGTACCCGGAGGCAGCGGCACGCCAGAGGTTTTCATCACGGTTGAACGCGATATCACCGAGGCCAAGGCGCAAGCGATCGTATTGGCGCAGGCGCGGCTTGCAGCCGAGGCTGCGGCGCTGGCGAAATCACAGTTTCTGGCCGCCATCAGCCATGAAATCCGCACCCCGATGAATGGGGTCATTGGCATGGCAGACCTTTTGGCCGAGACTGACATGACCGAACAGCAACGCCACTATGTCACCACGTTAATCGATTCGGGTCATGCCTTATTAGAGATTATCAACGATGTGCTGGACTTGTCGAAATTGCAGGCGGGCAAGCTTGATCTGCTTTGTGAACCGTTTTCGGTCAATGCTTGTGTCGCGGGGGTGGTGGATCTGCTGCAACCAACCGCCAGCAAAAAGGGGCTAACCCTTTCGGCCAAGCTTGCGCCTAATCTGCGCCAATCGCTAGGAGATGCCGGGCGACTGCGACAAATTTTACTAAATTTGCTTGGAAATGCCCTGAAATTTACCGCAACGGGTGGGGTTCATCTGCGAGTCGAGTCTCGCCAAAACGGAGATCTGGACCAGATCGCCCTCGAGGTTGCAGATACCGGTATCGGGATTCCAGCCGAAAGATTACAGCAGATTTTTGAAAGCTTTACCCAAGCCGAAATCTCGATCACCAAACGCTTTGGCGGCACGGGTCTGGGTCTGACAATCTCGCGGATTCTGGCCAATCAGATGGGTGGTGATATCACGGTGACCTCGACTCTGGGCCAAGGATCGGTGTTCACCTTGACGCTGAATTTGCCGCGCGCAGATCGGCCTATGTCGCGTCAGGTGCTGGCCCAACAGGCGCCGCCGCAAACCACGCTGCATGTCTTGGTGGCCGAGGACAATCACACCAATATGCTGATCACCCGCAAACTTCTGGAACGCAGCGTCAGCACGATTACCGAGGCGGTCAATGGGAAGCTGGCGGTTGCGGCCTATCGGGATTCGCCACCAGATCTGGTGTTGATGGACATCTCGATGCCCGAAATGACGGGGGATATCGCCACCCGCGCCATCCGCGCCTATGAGACAGAAGCTGATTTGCCGCGCTGTCCGATCGTCGCGCTGACCGCCTATGCCGCCGCCGAGGAGGCGCGGCTGTGCCTTGAGGCTGGCATGGACGGCGTTATGACCAAACCCTTTGCGCGCGCCGACCTTTACAGCCTGCTTCAGCAAACTCAGCAACGTCGAGATGGTTTTGACCTTTACCCTTAGAATGCCGTAGAGAGGCTGCAAAGGGAGCATCAAAATGGTCGACATCGCAACGCGCGTCTGGAACCACAAGTGGAAGATCGACCCGATCGTCCGCTCTCTGATCGACACGGATTTCTATAAGCTGTTGATGTGTCAGTCTATTTTTCGCAACAAACCAGACACCAACGTCACCTTTAGCCTGATCAATCGCACCAAGACGATCCGTCTGGCCGAGCTGATTGACGAAGGCGAATTGCGCGAACAATTGGATCATGTGCGGTCGCTGCGGCTGACACGCGGCGAAAGCACATGGCTGCGCGGCAATATGTTTTACGGCAAACGGCAGATGTTCCGCTCGGATTTCATGCAGTGGTTCGAAAACATGCGCCTGCCCGACTATCATCTGGAAAAGCGCGATGGCCAATACGAGCTGACCTTCGAGGGCGCATGGCACGAGGTCATGCTGTGGGAAATTCCTGCGTTGGCGGTGCTGATGGAAATGCGCGGCCGCGCGGTCTTGGAACAGCAGGGCCGCTTCGAGTTGCAGGTGCTTTACGCCCGCGCGATGACGCGGTTGTGGGAAAAGGTGACGCAGTTGCGCGCCATCGATGGGCTGCGGATCGCCGATTTCGGCACCCGGCGGCGGCATTCGTTTCTGTGGCAAGATTGGGCGGTGCAGGCGATGCAAGAGGGGCTGGAGGATAAGTTCATCGGCACCTCGAACTGCCTGATCGCGATGCGGCGCGAGCTGGAGGCGATTGGCACCAATGCGCATGAATTGCCAATGGTTTACAGTGCCTTGGCAGAGTCTGACGCCGATTTGGCCCAAGCCCCCTATCAGGTGCTGGCCGATTGGCAGGACGAACACGACGGCAATCTGCGCATCATCCTGCCCGATACCTATGGCACCGCAGGCTTTTTGCAGCGCGCGCCCGATTGGCTGGCCGCTTGGACCGGCATTCGGGTTGACAGCGGCGACCCTGCAACCTGCGCCGAAGCAGCCATCCGCTGGTGGCAAGACCGCGGCGAAGACCCACGCGAAAAGCTGGTGATTTTCTCGGATGGGCTGGACGTTGACAAGATCAGCGAGCTGCACCGCCAATTTGCGGGCCGGGTGAAGGCGTCTTTTGGCTGGGGCACCATGCTGACCAATGATTTCGGCGGGTTGACCGATGGCAGCTCGCTGGCACCCTTTAGCCTTGTGTGCAAAGCGGTTTCGGCCAATGGGCGGCCCACCGTCAAACTGTCTGACAATCCGAATAAGGCGATGGGCCCCGCCGATGAAATCGCGCGCTACAAGCGGGTTTTTGGCGTCGGCGAACAGGCCGCACAGGCGGTAAAGGTTTAGCCAAGCAGCCTGCGCGCCAGCATCTCGGCGCGGGCAAGGTGGCTTTTGTGCACCGGATCGTCGGGCGGCAACCTTGGCGCCGCCCAACCGACCGAGGCGCAGACCCGCGCCAAAGTGAACAGATCGGCCAGCTGCGGCGTGATCGCAAGGTCTGCATAGCCCTCGATCAAGGCGGCGCGGATCTCGGGATAGGCGGGCTCGTAAAGGTTCTGACTAAGCACCGTGCCCAGATCATAGGGGCGCAGACCAAAACCGGAATCGTCAAAGTCGATCAGCGAAAGCGAACTGCCGTTCACTAAAACATTTTCGCGCAGCACATCAGCATGAATCAGGCCGCTATTCCCCGTTGCCGCGTAGCTTTGCAGACCGCCCAGCAAAAAAACGCGCGCCTCTTGCAGCAGTGCGGTTTGACGCGGGCTTGCCAAAGGATGCTCCCAAAACCGGCCCCAGAACGGCGTCTCGCCCACCAGACCCGCCACATCCCAAGCAGGGCGCTGGAAATCGGGCGGCAGCAGCAGGCTATCGGTGACGCGATGCACCCGCCCCAACAGCTGGCCCAGATCGTGATGCCGCTGCAAAATACTGGCCAAGGGCAGATCAAAGCCCTGCCCCGCCTCACCCAGCGCCTCACCCTCGACCCAAGTGATCACCGAGGCATGCCGCCCATTCGACAAGCGCTGCAAAAACTGGCCATCAAATGCGGGCAGCGCTGCCGGAACCGCAACACCCTGCGCCGCCATCTGGGCGCACCACCACAGCTCGGACGCAATCGCAGCGGGGTCTTGATAGCCCATCCGGTGCAGACGCAAGGCCGCCCGCCCCGCAGGAATCGCAATTTCAAACACCGCATTTTCGCGATTGCGCAACAGACGCAGCGGCTGGCCTTGCCACAGCGCAGCGGCTTCGCTGGCAAGAGCTGTCAGGGTCATTCTTCGTCCAAAGGTTTGCCGCGCAGGGCTTTGGTGGTGCCGCGCTGCGATTTTGCGGCCATACGGCGTAACTGGCTGCCATAGGTGGGCTTGGTGGCAATGCGGCGTTTGGGGGCGATCAGCGCGGTGCGGATCAGCTCGACCAGCCGCTCGCGGGCGATTTCGCGGTTGCGCAACTGGCTGCGGGTCTCGTCCACTTGCAGCACAATCGCGCCTTCCAGCGTCCAGCGCCGGCCCGCAAGTTTCTTCAGCCGCGCCTTCACCGAGGCCGCCAAACTGGGGCAACGCTCGGCCTCAAAGCGCAATTCAACGGCCGTCGAGACCTTATTGACATTCTGCCCCCCCGGCCCAGAGGCGCGCATGAAGCTTTCCGAAAGCTCCCAATCTTGAAGGGCGATGGTGTCATTGATCCGCAGCATGGCGGCAGGGTAGCGGCAGCTGCGGAAAAGAGAAAGGGTTGCCAGCAAGTGCGGCAACCCTTTCCGAGATCTTAGGAGATGGGCCAGTTAGGTATCAAAGCCCAATCATTGGTGGTTTCGCTAGAAGGCTGCTTCTAGAAAACGCCCCCCATGACTGTCCCGACACCGCTCTCCACTATCACTCTAGACACTGGGTCACCTCCTTTCAAAATGTTGCCGATAAGAGGATGGTGACACAGATTTTGTGTATGTCAAAAGCTTTTACGCTACCCGTGCCGCATATTTCGAGACAATTGCACGGAAAGGCATCAGCGCGATGATATCAACAGCAACTTTGACACCCCAATCGGCAAACCCCAGCGAAACCCACAGCGGCACCGCAGGGCCAAAGCCCAGCAAAGGCACGCTTTCGATCGCCCAAGAGATATCATTGCCTGGCTCGATCCAGACCAATGTCGCCGAAAACGCGATGCTGAAAAACAACAGCGTGTCGACGCTGGAGCCAAGGAAAGACCCCAAAAACGGCGCGCGCCACCAAGCAGAGCGGCGCAGGCGGTCAAACACACTGACGTCCAGCAGTTGCGCCACAAGGAAAGCCACGCCCGAACCAATCGCGACGCGCAGCGTCACCAAGGGCCCGTATTCGCCGATGATTTGCGTGCCGATCAGCGAACAGATCAGGCCAACCACAAAGCCCGCATAGACCACCCGCCGCGCAGCTTGCACGCCGTGAAAGCGGTTGACGAGTTCCGAGACCAGAAAGGCAAAGGGATAGGTAAAGGCACCCCAGGTCAGCCATTGGCCGATTGGATATTGCACAAGGATGTTAGAGACCACCACAACGATGGCCATGGCGATAACGCCGGGCAGAAGTTTGTTCATGTTCATTCCGTTTTTTACAAGGTCGCGGAGACTTGGATGCCCCATGTCGGGACGCGGCGGCTTAGACCCTGCGCTGCGGGCTGTCAATCGGGCAGGCGATACTCGATCAATTGCGTGCGCAAAAAGAAGGCAAAGTTATCATCTGACACCATGCTCGCCCGCAAATGGCCCTGCGCATCCCGCCAGATCGACAGGCCTTCAAGGTTGTCATAAAGCCCCGTCGGGGTCTCTAGCAGCGTGGTTTCCTCGGTCATCGCATCTGGCGTCACGGTAAATCGGCGCAGGCGGCTGGCAAAACCGGCAAGGCCGCGAAAATCACGCTCCAGCAGATAATAGCGGCCATCAGGGCCAAAATCTGCGCCCACAGGCAGAAAGCCACCGTCGCGCCGCACCGACAAAGTGCTGTCCCAGCTGCCAGCTTGAAACCGATAGACCGGAAAGGGGATGTCTGCGTTTCCACTCCGCTCAGGCAGGGTGTAAAGCGCACCATCCAGCCCAATCGCCAGCGCTTCAAGCGAAGAGTTGATCTGCAGCTTGGCAAACTCGGGGGCGCGGGGCAGGTTTTTGGCGGGGCCGTCAAGGCGGGCGTAATGCGCAACCCGCGCGCCCCCCTCGAACGAGACAAACATCGACCCATCCGCTGCAAGCGCCAAACCTTCGCTATCGGTCTGAAGCGGTTTCAGCGGCCGGCCATCCTCGCCTTGCAGCAGTTGCACGGGGGCGGTGGTTATGCTGACAATCCGGCCCTCGGCATCGCGCAGGATCTTGCCTTGGGTAAAGCCGCCGCGATCTGACAGCGCGACATAGCTTGCGCCATCCTCGGACAGTTCCAGCCCAGAAAACCCACCAAAGCGCGGATCATCGGCCCGCCAGTCAAAAGCCCCCACAAACCCAAGCGGCGGCAAGGGGCTGGCGCTGCCTTGCAGGCCCGCCAAAAACACCAGCCCAAGGCCTAACGCGAGGATAGAACGGCGGCGCATTGGGCAGGCAGGTCGGCCAAGGTGTAATCGCGCGCGCCTTTTTTGCGGGGCACAGGTTTGGCCGAAGGCTTCGGCTTGGGCGGGTTCAGATAGGCCTCCGACACCCACCATTGCAGGGTTTCATCGCAGCCATTGCCGCCCTTGGACAATTGCGACACCGTCGGCGTTTGGGTCTGGCATTGGCTTGCGCCCGCAGGGCATTTCAGCCGCACATGAAAATGCGTGTCATGGCCATAAATCGGCCTGATCTTTTGCAGCCAGCTTTTATCGGCCGGCTTTGCGGTCTTGCACATCGCAATCTTCACGGCTGCCGCGACAAAAATCCGCTCGATCCGCGGATCAGAGGCGGCGGCCTGCAACAAGGCCGCGTGCTGCGGCGTCCAGTTTTTCGTGACACTGCGCTGATCGGCCGAGCGTACGGGGATCGAGCTGATCTTTTCCCGCTCGGCCCGCGACAGCGTCAGGCTTGTGGGCGGCAGCATCCAGATATCGGCATCCAGCCCGATCTGATGGCTGGCATGACCCGAGGTCATCGGCCCGCCGCGCGGCTGGCCCATATCGCCGATATAAAGCCCCTTCCAGCCGATCTGGGTGGCCTTGACCGAAAGATCCTCCAGATATTGCACCAAAACTGGCTGACCATAATTGCGATTGCGCGACAGCCGCATCGCCTGCCATGTCGGCCCGGATTCGGGCAGTTCGACATTACCCGCGGCACAGCCCTTGGCATAGGTGCCAATCGGTGCAGCCTCTTGCTGGCTGGGGGCTTTCGTCGCACCAAAAAGCTTATTGGCCAGCTGCTCTGCAACACCCGGCACAGGCGCAAACAGCGCCGCAATCATAACTATTCTGGCTATCATGCCCGTTCACCCTTTGGATTGACCCAGAGTAACAGAATAAGTCCAATCAGAAACAAGAAGATCACCGGCGAGATGCCAATGCGCGCCGACCCGCTGGCTTGCGAGACAACCGCGATCAAAAACGGCGACATAAAGCTGGCGACCTTGCCCGAGAGCGCGAACAGACCAAAGGCCTCGGTCGCGCGGTCTGGCGTGGTGTGGCGCAGCAACATGGTGCGCGAGGCCGCCTGCAACGGCCCGCCCGCCGCCCCAATCAACCCGCCGCAGATGTAAAAGATGATATCCGGCGTCGCCGAGGCTGGATCAAGCGCAATGCCCCACAGGCTTTCGCGGGTCATGCCCACGATGATGATGCAGACAAACATCAGCACCACAATCGCCCAGCCGATCACAAAGCGCGGACCAAAGCGGTTGTCGAGCTTGCCGCCGATAAACGAAGCAACCATTGCCGTGATGCCGCCCAAAATCCCGAAGACCCCAATCTGGGTGATCGACCAATTCAGCACATTCGAGGCATAGACCCCGCCAAACCCATAAAGCGCGTTCAGCGCGTCGCGGTAAAACAGCGACGACGTCAGATAGGCGGCAAGGCTTTTGCGAAAGCGTAGGCCAGCGATTAACTCTTTCAAACTGCCCAAGGCCTTGCCGATATGCAGCCGCGTCGCGGGCATCTTTGGTTCTTTCACCCAAAGGAAAAACGGGATCATGAAAACCACATACCACAGCGCCGTCAGCGGCCCGACAAAGCGGGTGCCCTCGCGGGCTTCGGCGTCAAAGCCAAATAGCGGGTCAATCCCCAGCAAGGTTTTGCCGGTGGCCGCATTTTCGGCAAACAGCAACAGCATCAAGATCAGCGCCAGCAGACCGCCCAAATAACCAAAGGCGAATCCGGTGCCAGAGACCGCGCCAATCTCGTCATGGTCGGTCAGACTTGGCATCAGGGCATTGGTGAAGATCGTGGTGAACTCCATGCCGATAAAACCCAGACCAAACAGCGCCACGCCCCAAGCCAAGGTGCTGGCTTCGCCGCCGGGCACCACCCACCACAGGCCCGCCGCACCAACCACATAGAACATCGAGAAAATCCAGATCCAGATCATCCGCCGGCCGGTGCCATCGGCAACCGCCCCCAAAATTGGCGCCAAAACCGCGATCAAAATCGACGCGATGGTCAGCCCATAGCCCCAATAGGCTTGGGCAGCGGCCTTTGCGGCTTCTTCCGCCATGCCGGTGCCCATGTAATAGCTGCGCGCCACCTCGGCGAAATAGGGGCCGAAGATAAAGGTCAAAAGCAGAGTGCTATAGGGCTGGCTGGCCCAATCGAAAAACCACCAACCCCAAATGCGTTGCCGAGCCGTTGCCATTGCCTACCCCTTCGATTGCTTGCTGCGGATCAAGCCTGAAAACGCGCGCTGGCGCAAGCGCGGCCTAGCGCTGCGGTGGCCAAGGCCGCTTGGCCTCTGCCGCGATCCAATCGCTGATCCACTCGGGCAAGGGTGGGCTGGGCTGACTTTGGCCAAGGGCTGCCAAAACCTCGGCAGGCGGCACCATTCCGGCCTTCGAGATAAAAGCATTGCGCAACAGCATATGGGTTGTGCATTCGTCCCCCCGCCAAAAGCTTTGCTCAAGATAGACAAATCTTGTGTCCCAACCAACCACGCGGCTGACTTGGGTCAGACGCTGAAACGCCGTCACCCGTTTGCGATAGCGAGTCGAATTGCCCGCAACCGTCAGCCCCCAGCCGCGCGCGCGGGCCACGCTGTCAAACCCCATCCGCTTGGCCATGGGAATCCGGCCCAGATCAAACAGCGTCAGGGTGCGGCCGTTGTTCAGCTCGAACCAAACGTCCAGATCCCAAGGCCAAACCCGATGCGTGCTGATATGCGGCTGCAAAATGCTCAAAGCGGCTGACTTGCGGAATTTCCACAGCTCTTTAGCCATGCGAAAAATCGGATACATCGCAAATCCCCTGTGCTTTGGCCCCATCCCTGCCCGCAGACCCCCCGCAGGTCAAGTAAAACGCGACGGAAAGCATTGCCCTTTCGGGGGGCTGGCGTTACCTCTGGCACCATCTGTAGTGGTTGGAGCCTTTCGATGCCCTTAATCTTCACGCTAATTTGGAATGCCTTGCTGATCGCGCAATGGATCGTTCTGGCGCAGGCCTTAATGAGCTGGCTGATCAATTTTCAGGTGCTGAACATTCGTCAGCCGCTGGTCTATAAGCTCTGGTCGTTCTTGGGCCGGATTCTGGAACCCGTCTATGCGCCAATCCGCCGGATGCTGCCCTCGATGTCAGGGGTGGATTTTTCGCCGCTGGTGGTGCTGATCGGCATCATGGTGCTAAAGCAACTGCTGCTGCGCAATCAGATGGCCTTCTACTAAACCGCTGCCGCCCCCCAGTGCCTGACGGCGAATAGAGTAAGAATGCCTGAACCCACCGCATTGCTGCAAACTGTCTTTGGCTTTTCCGGGTTTCGGCAAGGTCAGGAAGAGATTGTCGATGCGGTGATGGCCGGGCGCAACACGCTGGCAATCATGCCAACGGGTGGCGGAAAATCGCTGTGTTTTCAACTGCCAGCCCTGTGCCGCGACGGGGTGACGGTGGTGATCTCGCCCTTAATTGCGCTGATGCGTGATCAAGTGCGCGCGCTGCGCGAAGCGGGCGTCGAGGCCGGTGCGCTGACCTCGGGCAATACCGAAGAAGAAACCGAAGAGGTCTTCGCCAAGCTGGATGCGGGCGCGCTTAAGCTGTTGTATATGGCGCCAGAACGGCTGGCCTCGGCGCAAACCGTGCCGATGCTGCGGCGGATCAACTGCACCATGATCGCGGTCGACGAGGCGCATTGCGTCAGCCAATGGGGCCATGATTTCCGGCCAGATTATCTGCGCATCGGCGCGCTGCGGCGCAGCTTGGGCGTGCCCTTGGCCGCTTTTACCGCCACAGCAGATGAAGAAACCCGCGCCGAAATCGTCACCCGCCTGTTCGACGGCGAGGCCCCCGCGACCTTTCTGCGCGGCTTTGATCGCCCCAATATCCACCTTGCCTTTGCCGTCAAAGATGGCCCGCGCGAGCAGATCTTGCGCTTTGCAGGCGCGCGGCGGGGGCAATCGGGCATCGTCTATTGCGGCACGCGGGCGAAAACCGAAACGCTGGCGCAGGCCCTGCGCGCCGAAGCGCATGCCGCCTGCTTTTATCACGGCGGCATGGATGCCGAAGACCGCCGCCGCGTCGAAATCCGCTTTCAGCAAGAAGACGGGCTGATCGTTGTGGCCACCGTGGCCTTTGGCATGGGCATCGACAAACCCGATATTCGCTGGGTCGCGCATGCCGATCTGCCCAAGTCGATCGAGGGCTATTATCAGGAAATTGGCCGCGCGGGCCGCGATGGCGCTGCGGCCGAGACCCTGACGCTTTACGGCCCCGACGACATTCGTCTGCGCCGCACCCAGATCGACGAAGGCCTTGCGCCCCCCGAACGCAAAGATGCCGATCACGGTCGGCTGAACGCGCTTTTGGGTCTGGCCGAGGCGGTAGCCTGCCGGCGTCAGGTGCTGCTGGGGTATTTTGGCGAGGCATCCGAGCCTTGCGGCAATTGCGATCTGTGCGACCGCCCTGCGGCCCTGTTTGACGCTACCGATGCGGTGCGCAAGGCGCTTTCGGCGATGTTGCGCACTGGCGAATATTTCGGCGCGGGCCATTTGATTGATATTCTGACCGGCAACAGCACTGCCAAAGTCCGCGAAAAGGGCCATGACAGCCTGCCCACCTTTGCAATAGGGCGCGAGCTGTCAAAACCGGCTTGGGGTGCGGTGTTTCGCCAGATGATGGGCCGCGATCTGGTGCGGCCCGACCCCGACCGCTTTGGCGCGCTGCGGATGACCGAGGCCGCGCGGCCGATCCTGCGCGGCGAGGCGGCGATCACTCTGCGCAGCGATACCGTCGAAAAAGCCACCCCGCGCGTCGCCATCAAAATGATGGTCGCCGAAGAGGATATGAGCCTGCTTTCGGCGCTGAAAGCCAAGCGCCGCGCCTTGGCCGAGGCCGCAGGCGTGCCCGCCTATGTAATTTTCGCCGACCGCACCCTGATCGAGATGGCCGAAAAGCGGCCCGCCTCGTTGGATCAGATGATGGGCATCACCGGGGTTGGCGCGAAAAAGCTGGAAAGCTATGGTCGCGGCTTTTTGGAAGTGATCACCGGCGCCAGCGCGGGGGCGATGCATCCGGCGCGCAAACGGCTGGTTGGCCGCGATGCCGGGCAGGTGTTTGACCGGCTGTCGCAAGAACAGCTGCGGCTGCAACGCGGCGAAGATGGCACCGGAAAACCGCTGTCGCTAAGCCAAGGCGCGTTGCGCAAAATCGCCGAAGGCCGCCCCTCGACCCTGTCCGATCTGGACCGGATCGGCGATCTTGGCCCGCAAAAAATCGAACGCTTTGGCGAGGCCTTCTTGGCCGTTCTGCGCGAGGCCTAGACCTTTGCGCCCCGCCCGCTATTTATCCTGAAAAGGAGCCGCCATGCTGACCGTGATTTCGCCCGCCAAACGCCTGAATGAGACCGCCCAAAGCAGCCCTTTGGCCGCGACCCAGCCCGATTTTACCGCCGAGGCTGCCAATCTGGCGCAGATCGCGCGTGGGCTTTCGGCCGCGGATCTGGGCAAGTTGATGCATATCTCCGAGAAACTGGCGCAGCTTAACCATGACCGGTTTCAGAGCTTTGACCCAAAGGCGGCTGGTCAACCTGCGGCATTTTTGTTCGACGGCGACACCTATGCCGGGCTAGAGGCCCGCAGCCTAGAGCCTGACGCTCTGCGCTGGGCGCAGCGGCATTTGCGGATTTTATCCGGGCTTTACGGGCTGTTACGCCCAATGGATGCGATCCTGCCCTATCGGTTGGAAATGGGCAGCCGGTTGGAAAACCCCAAAGGCCGCGATCTTTACGCCTTTTGGGGCAGCAAAATCGCCGATGCGCTGAATGATCTTGCGGCCGAAGTTGGCGCGCAGGCCTTGGTCAATTGCGCCTCGACCGAGTATTTCGGCGCGGTCGATGTCAAAGCGCTGCGCCTGCCAATCATCACGCCGGTGTTTTTGGAAGAGCGTGGCGGCGAGGCAAAGATCGTCAGCTTTTGGGCGAAAAAGGCGCGCGGGGCGATGGCGCGCTATATCAGCCTGCACCATCTGACAGACCCCGCCGATCTGCGCAGTTTTGATCTGGGCGGCTATCAGTTTCAGGCCGCGCAATCTGATGCGCTGCGGCTGGTGTTCAGCCGCAGCGCAGTCGAGACAGAAGCCGCTTAGGCCGCGTTTTCTTCGGCCGCCGGCATTGGCGCGCGGGCAAGGGGCGGGCAAAACTCTGACAAAGTGGCCGCGATAGCGCCTTTACGCAGCGGCTTGGTCATATAGCGATCAATCCCCGCTGCAAGAATATCGGCCGAATCACCATCCATCGCATGCGCGGTCAGGGCAACAATCGGCACATGGGTTTTGCCCGCCTCAAGCGCACGAATGGCCAAGCTGGCTTCGCGGCCATCCATCTGAGGCATTGAAATATCCATGAAGATCATATCCGGCTGAAAGCTTTGAAACAATGCCACGGCCTCGACGCCATTATTGGCAAAGACCAGATCGATATCCGCATCACGCACCATTTTCTGAAACACCAGCTGATTGGTGCGGTTATCCTCAGCGGCCAGCACCCGCATTTGCCGCAGCTCGGTCGGCGCTGACACCTCGGGCAGGACAACGGCTTCGGCCACTTCAGCCAGCGGCATCGTGATATTTTGCAACTGACGGTAAAGATCAGCGCGCAGGATCGGCTTTTGCAACAGGGCCGCAAAGGTCTCGGAAGCGCGCAGATCTTGCGCATTTTTTGGGCTAGAGGACAGTAGAATGATAGGCGAATCGATGCCAGCCTCGCGAATGCGTTGGGTCAGCACAAGCCCATCCATCTCGGGCATTTCGTGATCGGTGATGATGACGTCAAAGCTTTCTTTCTTTAGCGCCGCCAAAGCCTCGGCACCGCTGCGACAAAGGGTTACGGAAATGCCACAAGGCACCAGCTGGCGTTCCAAAATCGTGCGATTGATGAATTGATCGTCCACCGCCAGCACCTTTTTAACCGCAATGGTTCCGCGTAGCATCTCGGGCTCTTCGGCGATGGGCAATGAAAGCCGAAAGCCAAAGCAAGAGCCCTTGCCAAGCTCGCTATCAACCCAGATTTCGCCCTTCATCCGCTCGATTAGGCGTTTGGTGATGGCGAGGCCAAGCCCAGTGCCCTCAAATTTGCGGTTGGTGGCGGTTTCAACTTGGTTAAACTCGCCAAAAATATCGGCCAAATTTTCGGCAGCGATGCCAACGCCGGTATCTTCGACCGTGACATGCAGCTCGTGATGGCCGGTCTCGCCCTCTAGACCGACGACGCGAATCAGCACATGGCCTTTTTCCGTAAACTTGACCGCATTTCCGATCAGATTGGTCAAAATCTGCCGCACGCGCCCTGGGTCGCCGACATAGCGCGTGGGCAGGAACATGTCGAAATCAATCATCAGATCCAGCCCCTTTTCGCGGGCGCGCGGCTGAAGCAACATGCTGATTTCGTGAATTGTGCGTTCCAGATCAAAGGGTTCTGGATGCAGCGTCAGCCGTTCCGCCTCGATCTTCGAGAAATCGAGGATGTCATTGATGATCACCAGCAAAGCCTCACCCGAAGACCGGATGGTTTCAGCAAAAAGGCGCTGCTCTTCAGAGAGCGAGGTGTCGCAAAGCAGCTCCGCCATGCCAACAACGCCATTCATCGGCGTGCGGATCTCGTGGCTCATATTCGCCAAAAACGCCGATTTCGCACGGCTTGCCGCCTCAGCCGCGACGCGGGCGGCTTCAAGCGCAGCCTGCTGTTCCTTAAGCGGCGTGATGTCGATGCGCAGGCCGACGCGGCCACCATCGGGCGTGGCCTTGTCCTGCGCGCGCACCCAAGTTCCGTCAGCCAGCTGCTGTTCGATCACTGTGCCGGGGTTGCCGCGCTGCGCCATGCGTTCGGAAAGCCAATCATCCTCGCGGCCAATGGCTTCGGCATATTGGCCGCATTGCAAGCCATAGCGCAGAATTTCTTCAAAGGTGGTGCCCGGCACCATGGCAGGCGCCGAGTCTGCATAGATATCGCGATAGTTTTGGTTGCAGATCACAAGACGATCCTCCCTGTCAAATAGTACAAAGCCGTCTGGAATAGCCTCTATGGCTGCCAGAATTCGCATTTCTTCAGTGATATTGATGGCCAGGCTGACCATGTCGCCGTCGCCCGCGCGTTTGTCGATCAGGCGGATCCAAGTGCCCGGGCGGATTTGCAGCACCATCGGTTCGATCAAGTCGCTGTCCCAGCGTGCCAACATATCGGTGATCCACAGATCCGCAGGGACACCGCCAAGATCAATCTGGCGGTTGCGGGCAATGAGGCCAAGCAGATCAGGATAGGGCAAACCAAGCGTGATCGCAGGATCATCAAACAGCGCCAGATAGGCGGAATTTGCGGCAACAAGCTTTTGGTTGGCATCAAACACCGCGAAGCCATCTGAAATGGTGTCGATGCTATCCCAAAGCCGACGTTCTGCCATAACCGCCACCGTATGCGCGCGGTCCAGATCGGCGACAAAACGGGTTTCCTGCCCCTTTAACCGCTCTGCCTCGCCCAGCGCGGTTGCAACAACTTGGCGCTGTTCAACAATCTGGTCAGAGAGCGCGCGGGCATGCAGGCCAAGCTTTTCATTGGCGATGAAAAGCTCTCGGCTTTTGTGCTTTAGCAGCCGCTCTGCCGCCAGCCGCGCCCGCCGTTCTTTTGCCAACCGTTCTGCAAATTCCATCGGTTTTACGATCATCACTTTCTGTGTGCGGGTCTGGGTCACAGCCCTTTATTGCCCACAGTTTCGCGCAACAAAATGAATGGCCAATTAACGCCACAGAATTCTTCGCGGCCCAATCGCTAAGCTTGCTGCCAAGGCCGATACCGTGCCAGTCTGTGCAAGTATTTTGGAGGGTTTCGATATGCGTGCTGGTCTTGCATACCTTTTCATTGGAATGAGTCTTTCGACCGCCTTTCTGATGCCCCAACCCATAGCGGCCGAGACTCTGGTTCCCGAAACGCGTTTTCTGATCAGGCAAGACACCGATCTTCCGGGTGGCGATATCGCCTCGATTTTCGACACAACTCTCGACGCCTGCCAACGCGCCTGTGCCAGCAATACCGCCTGTGAGGCCTTTACCTTTAACCAGCGCAACGGCTCGTGCTTTGCCAAGGCCAATGCAGGCGCGCCAGTTGGTTTTGCCAATGCGATCTCGGGCTATCGCTTTGCCACCGATCCAGAGATTTTGACCAGAGCCGAGGCTCTGCGCGCCGATTTAAGCTTTGTGCAGGATTGGGAGATGCCCCAGATTACATTACAGGCCAAGGCCATGGCCAATGCCTTTCCGGTGAATGACCTAAGCGCCGAAGATCTGGCCAGCAGCAGCGACTACGCCACTTTGGTCAGCTTGACCGATAGCGCCGAGGCTTGGGCCGATTATGCCGAAGACCTGCGGCAGCGCGCTATTGCTGCGCAAGACGATGCGCTGATCTATTACACCCAAGCCTATTATGCTGGCGTAAATGCCTATCTACGCGGGGATAGCCCTGCGCTGCGCCATTCGATCTTGGTCGGCATGGCCGCGGCTTTAGAAGGTCTGGATCGAGGCCGTCTGGCTGTGCCTGCACTTCAATTGGCGCAAAGCTTACAGGCCCGCGATGACACCGCAGCGGCTCTTGATCGGGTCATCGGGCTTTACGGCTTTCGGATGCTTGAGACTCAAGTGCAATCCGACAGCGCGAGGCCACGGATTTGTGTCACCCTATCCGAGCCTTTGGCAAAATCGGGCGTCGATTATACCAATTTTGTGCAGCTCTCCGATCAAAGCCTGACGGTCAGCAGCGACGGCGACCAGCAGCTTTGTATCGAGGGCGTGCAGTTTGGCTCGCGCAACAGCTTTACTCTGCGCGCGGGCCTGCCTGCCGCTGATGGCCAAACGCTGGCGAAATCGGTCGAGGTGACGGCCTATGTCCGCGACCGCAAACCCAGTGTGCGCTTTGCTGGGCGGGGCTATGTGCTGCCACGCGGGCAAGATCAGGCGATTCCGGTGGAAACCGTGAACACAGAAAAGCTGGACCTCACCCTGTTCAAGATTTCAGATCGCAACATGCTGCGCGCGCTGCAAGACAGCTATTTCGGCGCGCCGATGAACCTCTATCGGGAACAGGATTTCAGCGACAGAATCGGCGCAGAAATCTGGCATGGGGCGGGCTTGGTGCGGCAAGAGGTGAACGTCGATGTCACCACCCGCCTGCCGCTTGGCCAGGCACTTAATGGTCAACCCGCCGGAATATATGCCCTGCGCGCAGCGGTGCCAGGGGTAGACCCCTATGATGTGCCCGCAAGCTGGCAGTGGTTTGTGATCTCGGATCTGGGGCTGACCAGTTTGTCGGGCACCGACGGGCTGCATGTCTTTGTGCGCAGCCTTGGCACTGCAGCGGCAAAGCCGGGCGTCTCGGTTCAGCTTTTGTCGGCCGCGAACGAGGTGCTTGGCGCGGCGGTGACCGACGATCAGGGCTATGCGCGTTTTGAGGCAGCGCTTGCGCTGGGCACGGGGGGCCACGCGCCTGCGCTGATTGTGGCAACGGCAGGCAGTGATGATATCGCGTTTTTGTCGCTGACCGATCCCGAATTTGATCTGTCAGATCGCGGCGTTGCGGGGCGCGAGGCTGCGCCGCCGGTTGATGTGTTTCTGACCACAGATCGCGGCGCTTACCGCGCCGGCGAGACGATCTACGCCACAGCCCTGACCCGCGACAGCAGTGCCAAGGCGATTGTCGGTCTGCCGCTGACCGCGATTTTGCGCCGGCCAGATGGCGTTGAATACAGCCGCGCGCAGATGGCAGATGCGGGCGCGGGCGGTCATATCTTTGCGCTGCCCGTCGCAGGCTCTGCCCCGCGTGGGCTGTGGAGCTTGGCGGTTTTCGCCGACCTAGAGGCTCCGGCGTTGCAATCCAAAACCGTGCTGGTGGAAGATTTTCTGCCCGAACGCATTGATTTCAGCCAGAGCCTGCCTGATGCCGCGATTCGTCTGGGCGATGCCCCGGAAATGACGGTTGCTGCCAAATATCTGTTTGGGGCGGCGGGTGCTGATCTGGCGATTGAGGGCGAGGTTTTGCTGCGCGCCGCCAAGGGCTTGGAGGCTTGGCCGCGCTATGTTTTTGGCCGCGAGGATACGCCGTTCAGCCCGGTACAAGACAGCTTTGGCGGCATCAAGACCGATGCCAGAGGCCAAGCCCTGATCGCCCTGCCGCTGCCGCAAATAGACGACCCCGCCCGCCCACTTGAATTGCGCGTCACCACCCGCATCGCCGAAGGCTCGGGCCGTCCGGTTGAACGCAGCCTGACGCGCCTGCTTGCGCCCTCGTCTGACATGATCGGGATCAAGCCCTTGTTCGACGGTGTGGTGGCCGAGGCAAGCGCGGCGCGCTTTGATCTGATTGCGATAGGTGCCGATCTGGCGCCGGTGCCGATGCAGGTCACTTGGACCCTGACGCGGATCGAGACCAATTATCAATGGTATCAGTCTGGCGGCAGTTGGAACTGGGAACCCGTCACCAGCCGCAAACGCGTGGCCGAAGGCATGGCCGATCTGGGCGACACCGCCACCTCGATTGCGGCGGCGGTAGACTGGGGCCAATACGAGCTGGTGGTTTCTGCGCCAAATGGCCCGTCAAGTTCGACCCGGTTTTATGCCGGATGGTATGCCCCCGCCGATACCTCCGATTCGCCGGATGTGTTAGAGATGTCGCTGGACAAGCCCGCCTATGCCTCGGGCGAAACTGCGATGCTGCGGCTGGTGCCAAAGGCTGAAGGCACGGCGCTGATCACCGTGCTGTCAAACCGGTTGGTGGCGATGCAGACGGTGGCGGTGGCGGCGGGCGAAAACCTGATCCCACTGCCGGTAAGCGCCGATTGGGGCGCGGGGGCCTATGTCACGGTGCAGGCGCTGCGGCCGATGGATGTGGCGGCGGCGCGCAACCCTGCGCGTGCGCTGGGCCTGACCTATGCCAGCATTGATCCGGGGCCGCGTGCGCTGAAAACCACGATTGAAACCGCGCCCGAGGCTGATCCACGCGGCTCGCTTGACGTCGCGGTCAAGGTTCAGGGCATTGCGGCAGGCGAAACGGCTTTTGTCACCATTGCGGCGGTCGATCAGGGCATCTTGAACCTGACAGCCTATACCCCGCCCGATCCGCAGGGGCATTACTTTGGCCAGCGCAAACTGGGCGTTGGCATCCGCGATCTCTATGGGCGGCTGATCGACGGGATGTCGGGCGCGATGGGAGAAACCCGCTCGGGCGGCGATGCGGCGGCACAAGCGCGGCTGCAAGCCCCGCCGCCGACCGAGGATTTGGTCGCCAATTTCACCGGGCCGATTGCGGTGGGGGCGGATGGCTACGCGCGTGCCAGTTTTGCGCTGCCTTCGTTTAACGGCACGGTCAAAGTCATGGTGGTGGCTTGGTCGAACTCTGCCATCGGGCAGGCCAATGCCGATGTGCTGGTGCGCGATCCGGTGGTTCTCACCGCCAGCCTGCCACGGTTCTTGCAGCCCGGCGATCAAAGCCGGATGCTGTTGGAAATCATTCATGCCAGCGGGCCTGCGGGCGAAGTTGGGCTAAGCGTGACCTCAAACGGTTTAACTCTGGGCGCTGTGCCTGACCGCTTTGATCTGGCGCAGAACGGCAAGGCGGTGTTCAGGGTGCCGCTGACAACGCGCGATCTGGGCGATCAGACGATCGAGGTCGTCTTGACCACCCCTGATGGCAAGCTGTTGCGCAAAACCCTAACAGTGCCCGTGCGCAACAATGATCCGGCCGTCGCAAGGGTGTCGCGCTTTGCGCTGCAACAGGGGCAAAGTCTGACACTGGATGCCAGTATATTTGCAGGGCTGACCCCCGAAACGGCCACGGCGACGGTGGTCACTGGGCCTTTGGCGCGGCTGAATGCGGCGGGGCTGTTGGCAGCGCTTGACCGCTATCCTTACGGCTGCACCGAGCAGATCACCTCAAAGGCGCTGCCGCTGTTGTATTTCAACGATCTGGCCCAGGCGTTGCAGCTGCAAGGGGCCGAGGATCTGACGCAGCGCATTCAAGGCGCGATTGCCGATGTGCTGACAAACCAGGCCTCGAACGGCGCCTTTGGGCTTTGGGGTCCGGTCGAGGACGGCGGCGATATGTGGCTGGATTCCTATGTCACCGATTTCCTCAGCCGCGCCAAAGCCATGGGCTACGCCGTGCCGGATCAGGCCTTTCGCTCTGCCTTGGACAATCTGCGCAATCAGGTCAACTATGCTGCCGATTTCGACAAGGGCGGCGAGGGGCTTGCCTATGCGCTGCTGGTGCTGGCGCGCGAAGGCGCGGCAGCTGTGGGCGATCTGCGCTATTACGCAGATGTAAAGGGGGCGGCCTTTGCCACCCCGATGGCTATGGCGCAACTGGGGGCGGCGCTGGCAAGCTATGGCGACCAACCGCGCGCCGATGCGATGTTCCGCCGGGCGGGGCTTGCCTTGCAAACCATGGCCGGACCGGAAACCGAGCAGATCTTTCGAGCCGATTATGGAACAGGGTTCCGCGACGCAGCAGCAGTCTTGACGCTGGCCACCGAGGCCGGATCAAAAGCCGTTGACAGGTCTGCCCTCACAGACCGGATTGTCACAAACCTGCGGCTGTCAACACAGGAGGCTGTCTGGAGCTTGCTGGCCGCACATGCCCTGTTGCAAGGGTCAGAAGCAGGTCAAGGTAAAACAGGTGCGACTGTCACAGATCGCATTATGCGGCGTTTAACACCAAGCGACGGTCCTCTGATCCTGCAAAACGATGGTAAAGACACAAATGTGACTTTGACAACAATGGGTGTGCCAAATGAACCTGTGGTTGCGGGGGGCACCGGTTATGCCATTAGCCGCAGCTATTACAGCCTAGACGGCGTTCCGCTTAGCCTCGAGGCGCTGCGGGTTGGTGAGCGTTTTACCACTGTCCTAACCATTACGCCCTTTGGTCGCGGCGAGGCGCGGTTGATGATCAACGACCCACTGCCCGCCGGTTTTGAAATTGATAACCCCACTCTTTTATCCAGCGCCAGCGAGGCCATGGCGGCCTTTGGCTTGGAAAGCGACGTCACGCAAACCCAGTTTCGGCAAGATCGGTTTTTGGCGGCGATTGACCGCAGCTCGAATCAGCCGTTCAAACTGGGCTATGTCTTGCGCGCAATCTCGCCGGGGGTGTTCCACCTGCCTGCCGCCACGGTCGAAGATATGTATCGCCCCGATCTGACCGGCCGCAGTGATGCGGGCAGCGTCACAATCGCCGAGTGATGCGCGGTGCGGCGGTCTTTGTGCTGGCGGCGGGCCTGTTTCTGGCAGGCCTTGGCCGTGATTTGGCCGATCAGTGGATCGACACCACCGATCTGCCCAGCCTAAGCCTGCAAAGCTCTGTCGAGGTGGTGGACCGGCGCGGCGCCTTGCTGCGGGTCTATACCGTTGCAGATGGCAGATGGCGCTTGGGGCTGCGGCTGGCGGATGTCGATCCGGCTTTTGTCGCCGCACTGCTGTCTTACGAGGACAAGCGGTTTTATCAGCACAGCGGCGTGGATACGCGCGCGATGCTGCGCGCGCTGGCGCAGGCGGTTTGGCAGGGGCATGTCAACTCGGGCGGATCAACGATCACCATGCAGGTGGCGCGGCTGTTGGAAGCCAGCGGCACCGGGCATTGGGCGGGCAAACTGCGGCAAATCCGGCTGGCGCTGGCGCTAGAGCGGCGCTTGTCGAAGGCTGAAATCCTGACGCTTTATCTAAAGCTGGCACCCTATGGCGGCAACCTAGAGGGGCTGCGCGCCGCGACGCTGGCCTATTTTGGCAAAGAGCCGCTGCGCCTGACGCCTGCGCAAATCGCGCTCTTGGTCGCCATTCCGCAATCGCCCGAGGCCCGCCGGCCAGACCGCGCAGTGGCGGCGGCCTCTGATGCGCGCGACCGCGTTCTGGCGCGGGCGCGGCGCGATGGGCTGATTGACAACGACCAGTTGCGCGCCGCCCGCAGCGAGGTGGTGCCCGCCGCCCGCCGCAGCTTTCCCGCCCTTGCCCCGCATATGGCCGACCGCGTTCTGGCCGAAACCCCCAGCCCGTCACGCCATCAGCTTACCTTGGACAAAACTTTGCAGATCAAGCTGGAACAGCTTGCCCGCGAGGTGGTCGCAGCCCAAGGCGCGCGGCTGCAAGTGGCGCTGGTGGTGGCCGATCATGCCTCGGGCGAGATTTTGGCCTCGGTTGGATCGGCGGCGTTTCAGGCCGACCAACGCGCGGGTTTTGTCGATATGACCCGCGCCATCCGCAGCCCCGGATCGACGCTAAAGCCGCTGATTTATGGCATGGCCTTTGACGAAGGCCTCGCACATCCCGAAACCCTGATCGAGGATCAGCCCAGCGATTTCAACGGCTATCGCCCGCAGAACTTTGACCGCCATTATCGCGGCACCATCCGCATCCGCGAGGCCTTGCAGCAATCGCTGAACATCCCCGTGGTGGCGCTGACCGAAGCGATGGGGCCTGCAAAACTGCTGGCGCGGCTGGATCAGGCGGGGGTGCCCTATGCGCTGCCCAATGGCACGGCGGGGCTGGCGATTGCCTTGGGCGGCATTGGTTTGCGGTTGGAAGATATGGTGCAGCTTTATGCGATGATCGCGCGCGGCGGGGTCAGCCTGCCGCTGATCCACAAGGCGCAGGCGCAAAATCCGCAGGGCCAGCGGGTGCTGTCAGAGGCTGCTGCGTGGCAGATTGGCGATATCCTTGCGGGCTTGGCCCCGCCGCCCGGCGCGCCTGCCAACCGCTTGGCCTATAAGACCGGCACCTCTTACGGGCACCGCGATGCCTGGGCGATTGGCTACGACGGGCGGCATGTGATCGGGGTCTGGATGGGGCGACCCGATGGCACGCCGGTGCCGGGCGCCTTTGGCGCGGATCTGGCAGCGCCCGTGCTGTTTCAAGCCTTTGCGCGGCTGAAGCCTACCCTGACACCGCAACCCCCCGCCCCGCCCGCGACGCTGCTGGTCTCGACGCTGGATCTGCCGCAGCCGCTGCGGCATTTCCGCAGTCGCAGTGCCGCTTTTGACGCGCCTGCCGATACGCCTGCCGTGGCATTTCCGCCCGATGGCGCCGAGGTCGAACTGCTGCCCGATGGGGTCTTGGCGCGGGTTTCAGGAGGCACCCCGCCCTTTACCTGGCTGGCCAATGGCGCGCCAGTGGTGGTGGCCGAACGGGGGCGCGCGGTGATGCTGGGCGATCTGGGGCGCGGCTTTGTCACCCTATCGGTGATTGATGCCGAGGGGCGGTCGGCGCGCAGCCAAGTTCGGTTGCGCTAGACAGGCCCTACCGGCAAAGGATCAAAGCGATGCCAGAAAGTCATGCACCTCGGCCAAATTGGGAATCGCGGCGACAGCGCCTTGGCGGGTGACTTGCAAGGCAGCTGCGGCCATAGCTGTGGCAAGCGCAGCCTCGACCCCGTCTGCTGCATCAAGCCGCGCAAGGAAATAGCCCAAAAAGGTATCACCAGCCCCCGTGGTATCAACCGCCTCGACAGGATGGGCCGGCGCCGAAAGCACCTGATCGCCCAAAATGTAATCGGCCCCTGCCGCGCCTTTGGTCACCAGAATCGCCAGATCCTTGGGCAAAGAGACGCCCTTGGGCAGCGAGGCCTGCAACTGCGCAAACTCGACCGCATTCACCGACAAAAGATCCAAGCTGTGCAGATGCGGAGTCACATCCTCGGGCCGGAAGGGCGCGGCAGAAAGAGCCAGCCGCAATCCACGGGCACGCGCTTGGGTCAGGGTGAAATCCAGCAGGTTTGTCTCGTTTTGCATCAAGAGCCAACCGCCAACGGGGGCGGCGTCCAGCGCTTGCAACACCGCCGCTTCGGGGATCTTTGCATTTGCGCCCGGATCCAGCACGATGACATTTTCCGCCGCATCATCCACCAAGATCAGCGCCGAGCCGGTCTCGGTATCTGCAAGCAACGCCAGACCCGAAGTATCAAGCCCCAAACTTGCCAGCGCCGCAAGCATACGCGCATCATCGGCTGCAACGCCGCCAATATGGCGCACATCACCACCAGCGCGCAGAATGGCAACCGATTGGTTCAGCCCCTTGCCCCCCAAACCAAGGCTGGCACTTGCCGCCGCAATCGTTTCACCCGGCGCGGGGAAATGCTTGACCCGATACACCCGATCCCAATTGATCGACCCAACATTTAAAATCGTCATAAAGGCCTCCTCGCGCTGCACAGCTGACCCTCACCGAACACCAGCGCGGCCAGAGGTTCAAGCCATCAAACCACGCTGTATTAACCATAAATTCGGAAACATTCCGCAATTTCGCCACGCTCTTGCCGTGTTTAATGCCGAAAACAGGGGGTCCGACCAAACTGGAGGGTCCTATGCCTGCTCATCCTTATCAGACCTTGACGCGCGGCTGTCTGGTGCTGGCTTTGGCCTTGGCTGCGGGGCAGTACCTGCAAAGCACGGCGCCTCAACCGCTGCCGGTCTCAAGTCAGCTGCATCTTCATCCGATCAAAATCGAAACAGTCACCGCACAGGCAGAGGTCGTGCCGAAACCGCCCGCAAAGATACAGCGCGATTGCGTCACCAGTCTTGATCTTGCCGCATTGGAAAACGCGATGATTGCGGTGACGCTTGTGGCCAGCTGCCATCCGAACGAAAGGGTTGTGCTAAAGCATGCGGGGCTTGCGATCACGGCTAAGACCACAGTGACAGGCGCAATCTTTACCGATCTCCCTGGGCTGATGCCGCAAGCCACTGTCGAAGTGCTGTTCAAAGACGGCAGCCGACTGCACAGCAGCCTTGAGCTGCCCGAGGCTGTGAACCTCCGTCGTTTTGCTGTGCAATGGGGGGGCGAGGATGAGTTTCAACTGCACGGGCTAGAGCATAACGCCGATTTCGACGCGGCTGGCGATATCAGCCGTACAAATCCAAACACCCCCGCAGCGGGCGCAGCCGCAAAGGCAGGTTTTTTGGTAGACCTAGGCGACAGCAGCACCGATTTCCCATTGCTGGCACAGGTTTACACCTATCCACCGGACCCTGCCTCCCAGTCTGCGATTGTGGTTGAAGCGGCCGTGACCAAGACCAGCTGCGGCCGTGAAATGCTGGGCGAGACGCTGTTCAGCCTGCAAGGTCAGGTCGTCAAAGCCGATTTGACCGTCGCCATGCCAAGTTGTGATGCGATTGGCGACTATCTTTTGCTGAATGATCTTGTTCCCGAGATGAAAATCGCCTCTTCTGAGTAGGTGTATTAAGCGGTCGATTTTATGAATGTTTTTTGGGCGGTGGCAATATGGGCCCTGTGTTTTCCCTTTGGCGGTTTTGCCCAAGACGTCACTCTGACCTCGCGCAATGGCGCGTTGGCGATCCCAGGGCTGTTGCAAGGCTATGATGGCGAAGTGTTTCGGCTTCAAAGCCGCTATGGTCTGCTGACAATTGATGCCGCTGGCGTGATCTGCGATGGCCCCGCCTGCCCCGATTTGAACGCACCAAAAGCCAAGATCCGCATTGTTGGTGAAGCCGAAATAGGCCAAGCCCTGCTGCCAGCGCTGATCACAAGTTTTGCCGATGCGCTTGGGTTGGATCACAGCCCGATGCAGCTGCCAGAAAACACCGCACTGCTGAGCGACCCGATCACGCAGCAGGTTTTGGCCGAAATCTCGTTTCAAGCACTGCCCCCCGCTGCGGCAAAATCTGCGCTGACCGAGGGCCGTGCCGAACTGATGCTGGCGGCCATCGCCGATCCCGATTTTGGCAGCAAGGCGCTGGCGCTCGAGGCTTTGGTGCCGATTGTTGCGCCTGATAATCCCTTGGGCGCGATTTCGACCGTAGATCTGGCCAAGGCACTGGCGGGGAAACTGAACAACTGGCAAGAGCTTGGCGGCCCCGACATGCCTTTGGTGCTGCATGGTCTGGAGGCCGACAGCGATCTGCAACGTGCGCTGACGGCTCGATTGGGTGGTAGCACTGCGCCGATCATCCCGCATTCCAGCCTGAAAAGCTTGTCGCAGGCGGTGGCCAAAGACCCTTGGGCGCTGGCGATCACCGGGCGAAACGGCATCGGCCGTGCCAAGCAGCTGGCCTTGACCGACAGCTGCGGCTTTCCGCTGTCGCCCAGCCCGCTTGCAATAAAGGCCGAGGATTACCCACTGACACTGCCGGTTTATTTTCTAACCCCGCGCCGCCGCTTGCCGCTGATGGCGCGCGAGTTGTTGGAGTTTTTGGCCCAGCCCAGCGCCCAAGCTGCGATTGCGGCCAGCGGCTATAGTGACCGCAGCCCCGAGCGGCAACCGCTGGTCGCTGATGGTGCGCGTCTGATGACTGCGCTGGCGCATGCGGGTGCGGAAACCTCGCTTGCCGATCTGCAACAGCTTGCGGCTGTGATGCAGCAGGCCGACCGGCTGTCGCTGACCTTCCGCTTTCGTGACGGGTCGAATGACATGGACGCGAGTGCGCAAAACAGCCTTGCCGATCTGGCACGGCTGATCGAGGTGGATGGTTTCGCCAATACCAAGCTTATTCTTGCGGGGTTTTCAGATGGCACTGGTGGGGCCGCGGCAAACCGTGCGCTGGCGCAGGCCCGCGCGCAAGCGGTGTTAGACGCGCTAAAGACCCTGATCCCAAGCACACCCGAGGCCAAGCTGCCCAGCATTGCAGCCTTTGGCGAGGTGCTGCCAATTGCCTGCGATAAAACCGCCGCTGGTCGACGGTTGAACCGACGGGTCGAGCTGTGGTTGGAACCCGTCTTTGCGGGCCGCTAAAGATAGCCCTGCGCGCGAAAGCTCAGCTCGCGGCTTTTGCCGATAATCAGGTGATCATGCAGCAAAATGCCCAGAACATCCCCAGCATCTTTGATCTGATGCGTCATCGACACATCAGCATCCGAAGGTGTCGGGTCGCCTGAAGGGTGGTTGTGCACCAGAATAATCGCGCTGGCGTTCAGCTCTAGCGCGCGCTTGACCACCTCGCGCGGGTAGACGGGCACATGATCGACCGTGCCCTTGGCCTGTTCTTCATCGGCGATCAGCACGTTTTTGCGATCCAGAAACAGAATGCGGAACTGTTCGGTTTCACGGTGCGCCATGGTGGTGTGGCAATAATCCAGCAGCGCATCCCAAGACGACAGCACCGCGCGGTTCATCACCCGCGCGCGCATCATCCGCTGGGCTGCGGCTTCGACGATCTTCAGTTCTTGCACCACAGCCTCGCCCACGCCTTTGACCGCCAGCAAGCGTGTTGGGCTGGCGGTGACCACGCGGTTAAAATCGCCAAAGCTGTCAAGCAACAGCCGCGCCAAGGGCTTGACGTCTTGGCGTGGAATGGCGCGAAACAGCAGCAGTTCCAACATCTCGTAATCAGGCATCGCTGCCGCACCACCTTCCATAAAACGGCTGCGCAGGCGTTTGCGGTGATCGGCGATATAGGACGGCAATCTGCCCAAGACAGGCGCGCCCAGCGCTTCGTCCCCCTCTTCATGGGTGAACAGCGGCAAGCCCAAGTCCTGAAAGGCGCGATCTATGCTCATAGCGCAAAGCCTGCGCCAAAACTGGTGAATATATCGTTAAGATCAGCGCAACCGCGCCAAAAGCGCCAGCGAGGGCGCGCCAGTAACGGCCAGCCCCTGCGCCTGTTCATAAGCCGAAATCGCCGCAATGGTGTTTTTACCGATCACGCCATCGCTGCCTTGGATGTCAAAGCCCGCTTGGGTCAGCCGCCGCTGCAAAAGCTGGCGATCTGCAAGCGTCATCCCCTGCGCATCCGGCCCAAAAGACCCGCGCAGCGCAGGTTTGCCCGCCAATTGATCCGCCAGATAGCCCACCGCCATCGCGTATTTATCGCTGTTGTTATAGCGCTTGATGACGCCAAAGTTGTGATAGAGCAAAAACGCAGGCCCCATGGCACCGCCCGGCAGGCTAAGGCGTGCGGCGCCAAAGTTTCGCAGCTTGCCCCCCGCAGCCGGTCGCAGCCCCAAAGCCGCCCAATCTTTGCGTGGCCCTTTGTCGCGCGTGGAAAACCCTTTGGGCAAGATCACCTCTTGCCCCCAAGGCTGCCCGCGCGTCCAGCCCGATTGCGCCAGATAGGCCGCAGTCGAGGCCAGCGCGTCGGTTGGATCCTCGCCCCAAATATCGCGGCGACCATCGCCGGTGAAATCCACCGCATAGGCCTGAAAGGTGGTGGGAATAAACTGGGTGTGGCCCATCGCCCCGGCCCAACTGCCCAGCATGTTTTGCGGCGTGACATCGCCGCGCTGCAAGATCTTCAGCGCGGCAATCAACTGCTTTTCAAAGAACGGCCCGCGTCGGCCTTCATAGGCCAGCGTCGCCAAGGCTGAAATGGTTGGAATATCGCCGCGTTTGGTGCCGAAAAAGCTTTCAAACCCCCAGATTGCGGCGACGACATGCGGCTCGACCCCAAAGCGCGCCTCGATTGCTGTAAGTGTGCGCGCATGGCGGGCATAGGCTTTGCGCCCCAAAGCCATACGCTCGGGCGAGGTGGCGATTGCCATAAACTCTTCGGTGCTGCGCCGCCCCTCGATCTGTTTGCGGTCTTGCGCAATCACTTCGGGCAAAAGCCGCAGATCCTGAAACGCGCGGCGCAGAGTGGCTGCTGAGACGCCCTGCCTTACCGCCCGCGTCTGGAATCCACGCTGCCAGGCGTCAAAGCCCGCCGTCGATGCCAAAGCCGGGGCGGCAAAGACGCTTAACATCCCAAGCCCAAACCCGCGCCGCGTGATCGGCATGACAGCCCCCAATGCAAAAACCAATGCCCCGAAGCCTAATGGATTCGGGGCATTGCGCAACGTTTTGCTGTAAGATCGGCCTAGAGTCCGTGGCCGGCCCATGGCCCATGTTTATCGGCCAAACCATCCACCCGTTCAAAGCCATGCGCGCCAAAGAAATCGCGCTGCGCTTGGATCATATTCGCAGTCGAGCGACCAGTCCGCATCATATCAAACCAAGCCAGACCTGACGCCAGCGCCGGAACCGGCAGCCCGGCCAGCGCTGCCGCCGCAACCACGGCACGCAGATCGCCGTGGCTGGCCTTCAGATGATCGGCAAAGAACGGCGCGAACATCAGGTTGCGCGCGGCGTCATCGCTTAGCGCAGTCGCCATGTCATTCAACATCGACGAGCGGATGATGCAGCCTTCGCGCCAGACCCGCGCGATATCGGGCAAGGGCATCGGCCAATCAAAGGCCTTGGCCG
Organism: Cypionkella sp.; assembly: GCF_036782355.1. Classification (NCBI taxonomy): domain Bacteria; kingdom Pseudomonadati; phylum Pseudomonadota; class Alphaproteobacteria; order Rhodobacterales; family Paracoccaceae; genus Cypionkella; species Cypionkella sp. Next base: position 50,662 of record NZ_DAIPZF010000003.1, on the reverse strand, counting down.
CAGCCGAGATCAAAGCAAAGCCCTGCGCATAGCACAGGATCTTTCCCGCAATCATCGCCTGTTCCAATTGCGCCAAAGTCACAGAAGTGGTCGGCTGCGGTGCCGCACCAAACAGCGCCTCGCCTGCCAAGCGCTCTTCCAGACGCGACGACAGATTGCGCGCCATCACCGCAGCCTCGATCGCGGGGATCGTGGCGGCAAGGTGCTGCGCCTCGATCACCGTCCAGCGACCTGTGCCTTTCTGGCCTGCGCGGTCCAAGATCATATCCAGCATCGGTTTGCCGCTATGGCTGTCGGTGGCGGCGGCAACTTCGGCGGAAATCTCGATCAGATAAGACTGTAGAACGCCAGCGTTCCAGCCGCGCAGCACTGTTGCAATCTCGGCGGCCTGCATGCCCAAGCCGTCGCGCATCACGCCATAAACCTCGGCGATCATCTGCATATCGGCGTATTCAATGCCGTTGTGCACGGCTTTGACAAAATGCCCCGCCCCGGCTGGGCCCATATATTCAGCGCAAGGCTCGCCCTTATACTGCGCGGCAATGGCGTTCAGCACGGGGGCAACGCGGTCCCAATCGGCCTTATCGCCGCCGCCCATGATCGCAGGACCATGGCGCGCGCCCTCTTCGCCGCCGGAAACGCCAATGCCCAAAAACCGCGGACCGCCCTTGGCTGCCGCCGCCGCACGGCGATTGGTGTCATGAAACAGCGCATTGCCCGCGTCGATGATCAGATCTTGCGCCGACAAAAGCGGCGTCAGATCGGCAATCATATCATCCACCGCCTGCCCCGCCGGCACCATCAGAACAATCGCGCGCGGGGGCGTGATGGCAGCCACCAGTTCGGCCAAACTCTCGGTCGCGGTGATCATCGGCGCAAGCGCGCCGGCCTCGGCCTTAAACCCATGCGTCACAGCGGTGGTGCGGTTCCAGACCGCAATCGGAAACCCCTTTTCAGCGATGTTGAGGGCCAGCATGGCCCCCATAGTGCCAAGCCCGATCAGGCCGATTTGCGCGGTGTTCGTCATGGTTTCTGGTCTCCAACACGGTTCAAGGTGATCGCGTATAGGCTTGTTGTGGCGGTAATGAAAAGCTGATGCTTGGCGCGCCCGCCAAAACACAGGTTCGAGACAACTTCGGGCACAAGGATTTTCCCCAACAAAGCCCCATCAGGCGCAAGGCAATGCACCCCATCGGCGGCCGAAGACCATAGGTTTCCGTCTCTATCACAGCGGATTCCATCGGCGCAGCCTGCGCTGATGCTGTGAAAAACCTTGCCGCCCTTGGGTCGGCCAGAGGTCATGTCAAAGCGACGGATATGTTGTGGATCATCGCTGAACATCCGGCCGGTATCGGCGACATAAAGCACCTGTTCGTCGGGGCTGAACGCCAACCCGTTGGGGCAGTTGAAATCGGTTAGAACCGCCTCGATCTGGCCCGAGGGATCAACGCGGTAGAGATGACAAGGCAGCTCTTGTTCGCCCGCAAAACCTTCGTAGTTGGTCATGATGCCGTAATGCGGATCGCTGAACCAGATTGCGCCATCGGCGGTGACGACGATATCGTTGGGCGAATTCAACCTTTTGCCCTGATAGCTGTCGGCGATAACGGTGATTGATCCATCCAATTCGGTCCGCGTCACCCGCCGCGTGCCATGTTCACAAGACAACAGCCGCCCCTGCCGATCACGGGTGTGGCCATTGGCGTAGTTTGACGGCGCGCGATAGGTGCTGATGCCGTGATCGGGCGTGTAGCGCAAAATGCGGTTGTTCGGAATATCCGAGAACAGCAGACAGCCCGCATCGCCAAACCAAACCGGCCCCTCGACCCAGTCAAACCCCGTCGCCAGCTTTTTCACCGGAGCATTGCCCATCACAAAGCGTGCAAATCTTGCGTCATGGCTCTCAAAGAATGTCATATCCTGCCTCCTTCTCTCGCCCATGTTACCGATAACATTGGCGGGGTCAAAATCAAAGTATCCCGCCGCATACCCCCAGACCACCAAAATCGGCTGCGGCTTTCTCGCGGATTTCTTGGCAAATAGGAATTGACCCGCAGCGGCGCACCCCCCATCTGTAGTCTGAACGCTTTTCCAGAGAGGATATTCCATGCCCAACGAATTGCTTGGCAGCGGTGCCGCCTTTTTAGCCATTGCGCTGCTGATTATCGTCACCCTCTACAAGGCCGTGCGGATTGTGCCGCAAAGCCAAAAGTTCGTTGTCGAACGCTTTGGCCGCCTGCATTCGGTGCTTGGGCCCGGTTTGAACCTTGTTGTGCCCTATCTGGACCGCATCGCGCATAAGGTTTCGGTGCTGGAACGCCAATTGCCAACCGCCCGCCAAGACGCGATCACCACAGATAACGTCTTGGTGCAGGTGGAAACCTCGGTGTTCTATCGCATCATCTCGCCCGAAAAGACCGTCTACCGGATTCGTGACGTTGACGCGGCGATTGCGACAACCGTAGCGGGGATCGTGCGCTCGGAAATCGGCAAGATGGAACTGGATCAGGTGCAATCGAACCGCAACGAGCTGACCGCCAATATCCGCGAACATGTGCGGGCGATGGTCGATGATTGGGGTATCGAGGTGACGCGCGCCGAGATTTTGGATGTGGCGCTGGATGAGGCCACTCGCCAGGCGATGATGCAGCAGCTGAACGCCGAGCGTGCCCGTCGTGCGCAGGTGACCGAAGCCGAGGGCAAAAAGCGCGCGGTCGAGCTGAACGCCGATGCCGAACTTTACGCGGCCGAACAAGAGGCAAAGGCGCGGCGCATCCTGTCAGATGCCGAAGCCTATGCCACCAGCACCATCGCCGCTGCGATCAAGGAAAACGGCATAGAGGCCGCGCAATATCAGGTTGCGCTGAAACAGGTCGAGGCGCTAACCGCCGTTGGTCAAGGGGCGGGCAAGCAGACTATCATCGTTCCGGCTCAGGCCTTGGAGGCCTTTGGCGATGCGTTTAAAATGTTGAAGGGGCGCTGATATGACACTTTTGGGCATCTGGTGGGTCTGGATCACCCTTGGCGCGGGTCTTGCTGTGCTCGAGGTTCTGGTGCCCGGCTTTCTGTTTCTGGGCTTTGCCATCGCCGCAGTGATTATGGCGGCTTTGGTAACGCTGAACCTGACGCAAAGCCTGCCTTTGTTGATTTTGCTTTATACCCTGCTTGCGCTGCTGGCCTGGCTGGGGCTGCGGGCAAAATTTGGCAATGGAAAAGGCAGCGTGAAGGTTTGGCACGACGACATCAATGACACCTAACCGCCGCTAGGCCTTGCGTGCTTTGCTGCGCAGCTGCGCCTTGATCCAAGGGCGATCCTTTGAAAAGTTGTGAAACTGCTCGGGAAAGCTGTCGCGGAACACATCCAATGCCGCGCGCACCGTTTCCAGATCACTCAAGGCACGCGCGCACCAGATCACGCTCACCAGCGTTTGCCAGCGGCTGGGATCAATCCGATAGGCGGAATAAAGTGCTGCAAGCTGGCCAGTGCGGTCGTCTAGCGCCTCGCAACACTCTGACAATGTCAAGCATGTGCTAAGATCACTTTCAGCGGCATGTGGGTTCTGCTCGATCACCATCCGCGCTTGGGTTGGCGCCCCCACCTGCACCAATTGCGCTGCGACCCTGCGCACATCCTCCACCCGCGTCAATGCCGGCGGCTGCCCCAGAAGCGACACTACGAAAGACATCACCTGCGCCAAACCGCTAGGTGACAGATGTACAGGCACTATGCCATCGGTTGCAAAAACAGGATCAGCCAGCGGGGTCTTGGAATTATAATCGGCAAAAAAGCTGACATAGTGACACTGGCTTGCATTGGCCAATCGCCAGAAATCGCCCCAACGCGTCGTGGCGGTTTGTAAGGTGCCAAGTTCAATCACATAGGTTTCTGGCGCGGCGAACAGCATATTGGCAAAACCAGCACCATGATAGGAAATCATCACCTCGGCATTTGCCATCAAAGCGATCTGCTCCAGCGGCGTCAGATTTTCAAACGCCACATGCTGAAATCCGAACAGGCCCAAAAGATCAAAGATCTCGTTCTCGCCCTTCATATGGCGCGGCCGCGCTTGCCCCTCTTCTCGGCCAACCCAAAACCGCCGCGGCAGATGGCTGAAATCCATACCCGCAATCGCCTGCAACCCCCGCGCACGCAGGGCGTAAAGCGTTGAATCAACCGAATTCATTGCCAGAATGCCATGCGAAGCGCGCGTCGCCACCCGACCCTTCCAAAGAGTTTTCGAGGGTGCAAAGGCATCCAACTCGGCGCTTTGCGTCACAGGCAAATGGTAATAGCTGGGCCCAAAGCTATAGGGCAGAACCACCTCGGCGTGATGGAAGGGCGCGCGTTCAAAGATCACCCGATCAGCCAATTCAGGAAACAGCGCCTCAATAAAGGCAAAGGCAAACAGCCGAGTCTTGTCGTTTGAATTTGGATAGTGAAAGTAGATCGGACCCTGCACTCCAGCCTCGGCCACCAAGGTTAACTGGCACAGAGCTTCACTGATAAAGTGAAAATAGTTAAAGGTGTTGCGGCATTCGATGGCAAAGGCGGTCTCGGAAGGCAGCGCTGTGGCGACAAGCGGCGCCGTTTTGCCCGCGTTCTCGGCTTGGCAGTGGTGAAAATAATCGACCAAAGCCTGCTCGGGGTCAAAATCCTGCGTCTCATTCTTCCAACAATAATGATTCAACAGGCGCGAGCCCGAAGCACCATTGACCAAACATTTACCACCCGTCGTCACGAAAGATTTCTTGAACCAAACGTCCCGCAGAAAAACCGGAGCGCATTTAACCTCGATCGCCTGCTTAAAGCTGCGATGCTTGCGCGTTAGAGCCAGATGCGCTTCGATCTTCTCGTTCATTTCGGGGTGTTCGCTGGCAGCAAAACCGTGAATCTGCGCCCTTGGCCTTGGCCGCCAGAAAAAATCTGGCTGCTGCAACATCGCAAACCCTTCCCCGCCAAAGGGGTTCAAAATCAGGCCGTCCGGCGCTTGATGAAAAGTTATCTGGTTAAGCACGACACTCACTGAATGATTTGGCAACAAATTCGGTCTGATGCGAAAGTATTAACACGGAACGCGGCGGTTTCCAGTCAAATGGCGGGCCAGCGGTGGTTCCCTTTTTGCTGCCAAAATGCTTTGCTGCCCGCGACATAAGCCTTGGGGGGTCGGGTGAGCGACGAGACTGTAACGCCGATGATGGCGCAATATCTGGAGATCAAGGCGCAGAACCCCGGCGCGCTGCTGTTTTACCGGATGGGCGATTTCTACGAGATGTTTTTTGACGACGCCGTCGCTGCGGCCGAAGCGCTGGACATTGCGCTGACCAAGCGCGGTTTTCACAAGGGCGAACCGATTTCGATGTGCGGCGTGCCCTATCATGCCGCCGAGGGCTATCTGCTGACGCTGATCCGCAAAGGCTTTCGCGTGGCGATTGCCGAGCAGATGGAAGATCCGGCCGAGGCGAAAAAGCGCGGCTCGAAATCTGTGGTGAAGCGCGATGTGGTGCGGCTGGTGACACCCGGCACTTTGACCGAAGATTCCCTGCTCGAGGCGCGGCGGCACAACTATCTTTGCGCCTTTGCCGAAGTGCGCGACGAAGCAGCGCTGGCTTGGGTGGATATCTCGACCGGAGAGCTGCGGGTGATGCCCTGCCCGCTGGTGCGACTGGGGCCGGAACTGGCACGGCTGGCGCCGCGCGAGGTGCTGGTTTCCGAAGCGCGAGAGACTGATTTGGCGGCAATAGTCACTGAATCGGGGGCCGCACTGACAGGTTTGGCACGGGGGAGTTTTGATTCCACCAGTGGCGAGGCGCGGCTGTGTCAGCTGTGGCAGATCGGCTCGCTGGAGGCCTTTGGCAATTTTGGCCGCGCCGAGATTGCGGCGATGGGTGGGCTGGTCGATTACCTTGATTTGACCCAGCGCGGCAAGCTGCCGCTGTTGCGTGCGCCGCTGCGGGAAAGCGCCGATGGCGCGGTGCAGATTGATGCCTCGACCCGCCGAAACCTTGAGATCACCCAAGCGCTTTCGGGAGGACGCGAGGGGTCGTTGCTTGCTGCCGTTGACCGAACAATGACAGCGGCGGGGGCGCGGTTGTTGGAGCGTCGGATTTCCAGCCCCTCACGCGATCTGGCGACGATCGGGGCGCGGCTGGAGGCGGTGCGGTTTTTACTGAATGCCGCAGCGCTGCGCGAGGCTTTGCGGGCGGATTTGCGCCGCGTGCCCGATATTGACCGCGCGCTGTCGCGGCTGGCGCTTGATCGCGGCGGGCCGCGCGACTTTGCGGCCATTCGTGCGGGGCTGACCCAAGCCGAAAGCATCGCGGCGCGGCTGAGCGATGTGCCAGAGATTTTGCGCGACGCCGGTCAAGCGCTGCTGGGCCACGGTGCCTTGATTGATCTGCTGGATGCGGCGCTGGTTGCCGAACCGCCGCTGTTTGCGCGGGATGGCGGCTTTGTGGCCGCAGGCTATGATGCAGAATTGGACGAAACGCGAAGATTGCGCGACGAAGGCCGTGGCGTGATTGCAGCGATGCAGGCCGAGTATATTCAGCAAACTGGCGTGCAGAGTTTGAAGATCAAGCACAACAATGTGCTGGGCTATTTCATTGAAACCACCGCGACGCATGCCGAAAAGATGCTGGCACCACCGCTTTCGAACAGCTTTATCCATCGCCAGACCACCGCCAATCAGGTGCGCTTTACCACTCTACCGTTGAACGAGATCGAGACCAAGATCCTGAACGCGGGCAACCATGCTTTGGAGATTGAAAAACGTCACTATTCCGCCCTTAGAGACGGTATATTGGCGCAATCTGGGCCGATTGGTGCGGCGGCACGTGCGCTTGCCGAGATTGACCTTGCGGCGAGTTTTGCCGACTTGGCGATGGCCGAAAACTGGAGCGAGCCGCGCGTCGATGCGAGCCGCGCCTTTGTCGTGGAGGGCGGACGGCATCCAGTGGTTGAACGCGCCCTACGCCGGCAAGGTGGCGGGGCTTTTGTGGCGAATGACTGCGCGCTGACCCAAGAGCAGACGCCCGCGATCTGGCTGCTGACCGGGCCCAATATGGCGGGTAAATCGACGTTTCTGCGGCAGAACGCGCTGATCGCCTTGCTGGCGCAGGCGGGCAGCTTTGTGCCGGCGAAATCGGCGCATATCGGGCTGGTCAGCCAGTTGTTCAGCCGGGTTGGGGCCTCGGACGATCTGGCGCGGGGGCGGTCGACCTTTATGGTTGAAATGGTCGAAACCGCGGCGATTTTGAATCAGGCCGATGATCGGGCCTTGGTTATTCTGGACGAGATCGGGCGCGGCACCGCGACCTATGACGGGCTGTCGATTGCTTGGGCGACGATGGAGCATCTGCACGAAACCAACCGATGCCGCGCGCTGTTTGCCACGCATTATCATGAGATGACAGCCTTGGCGGATAAGTTGCAGGGCGTGGAAAACGCCACCGTCACGGTGAAGGAATGGGACGGCGATGTGATCTTTTTGCACGAGGTCAAGCGCGGCGCGGCGGATCGCAGCTATGGCGTGCAGGTGGCGCGTCTGGCGGGGCTGCCGATGGCGGTGATCGAGCGGGCGAAGGTGGTGCTGGAGGCTTTGGAAGCGGGCGAGCGTGAGGGCGGCGCGCGGCAAAAGACCTTGATTGACGATTTGCCGCTGTTTCGCGCCATTCCGGTGGCGGCACCGAAGCCTGTCACGCAGGCTTCGGCCGTTGAGGCGCGGTTGAAAGAGGTCATGCCGGATGAGCTGACCCCGATTGAGGCACTGCGTTTGGTCTACAGCCTGAAGGATCTGCTGAAACCCTAGGCTGTAGCGCGTTTAGCCTTGGGTGTTGGAGGAAACACCCACCTGCGCGGGGCGCAGCAGGCGGTCGTGCAGCATAAAGCCAGTGCCCATCACCTGAATGATTTGGCCTGCTTTGGTGCCGCCGACGGGGGCTTCGAACATGGCTTGGTGCTGCTGCGGATCAAAGACATCGCCCAAAGACGGGTTGATTTCGGTGACGCCGTGCTTGGCCAAAACATTGGTCAACTCGCGCAGGGTCAGCTCTAGCCCCTCGATCAGGGCGGCTGCCTGTGTGCGGGTTTCCTCGGTTGCGGCGTCTAGGGCGCGCTTGAGATTATCGTAGACGGGCAGCATGTCGCGGGCGAGTTTGCTGCCGCCGTATTGTTCAGCCTCGCGACGATCACGCTCGCTGCGCTTGCGGCTGTTTTCAGCATCGGCAAGAGCGCGCATGAAGCGGTCGCGCATATCGTCGCGTTCGGCACGCAGTGTTTCAAGCTCATCCGCTTGGATAAAATCTTCCAGACCGCCAAGGTCTAAATCTTCGGGGCCGTTGTTTTCCTGCGCCATAGTCGTCTTCCTTACATTCAAACCGTCTTGCAGCGAGGCTTATCCCGAACCACGTTCGGACAAAAGCCTGCCAACCAACTGCGCGGTATAATCAACAATGGGAACGATGCGGCCATAATTCAACCGCGTCGGACCAATCACACCTACCGCACCGATGATCTTTCGATCAGCGTTCATATAGGGAGAGACCACCAGAGAGGAACCCGAAAGTGAGAAGAGTTTGTTCTCAGAGCCAATAAAAATGCGGACACCTTCGCCGGTTTCGGCCAATTCAAGGAAATCGGCGATGTCGCGCTTGCGTTCAAGGTCATCAAACAGCACGCGAATGCGGTCGATGTCTTCGGATTCGCTGCTGTTTTCGATCAGATTGGCACGGCCGCGCACGATTAGGCGTTCACTTTGCTCGCCGCTGTTTTCCCACAAAACGATGCCGCTTTCGACCAGTTCGCGCGCCAGCGAATCGATTTCTTGACGGCGGCGAGCGATGTCTTGACCCATGGTGCGGCGCAGTTCCGAAAGGGTTTTGCCAGTGGCCAAGGAATTCAGAAAATTCGCAGCCTCGCGCATTGAGGAAGGGGTTTGGCCGGGGGGTGGAGTGAACAGGCGGTTTTCGACATGGCCGTTGGCGAAGACCAAAACCACCAGCACGCGTTCGGCAGAGAGGCTAACGAATTCGATATGGCGAATCGCGGCCTCGACCTTGGGGGCCAGCACCACGCTGGCACCGCGGGTGATACCCGAGAGCGTGCCGCCGATAGTATCGAGCAGGCCGGCAATGTCTTGGTCGGTGCCAGAGCTGGCCGTGTCGATCAATTTGCGGTCTTCGACACCGACGTCACCTACCTCGAGTAGGCCATCGACAAACATGCGCAAGCCCATCTGAGTCGGGATTCGCCCTGCCGAGACATGCGGGCTGTCGAGAAGGCCCAGAAATTCGAGATCCTGCATCACATTGCGGATGGTGGCGGCAGAGAGACGTTCGGTCATGCTGCGGGTCAAGGTGCGCGAGCCGACAGGATCGCCCGAGGCGATGTAGCCCTCGACCACACGGCGGAACACCTCGCGGGAGCGGTCATTCATTTCGGACAGTAGTTTTTTGCCGTCATTCATTGCGAAATTCCCAACCTGAGCTTTCATTAAGGAGGCTTCCGCGCCCGCGTCAATGAGGCTTGCATCTGGAAGCGGCACGGGACTATCTGGAGCCCAGAAAAATAAGGAAATGAACATGCGCCCGTCTGGCCGGAAACTGAATGAAATGCGCCCCGTGTCGATCGAAATCGATGTGATGAAACATGCAGAAGGATCTTGTTTGATCAAGATGGGGGCAACGCATGTGCTGTGCTCGGCAACGATTGAAGACAAGGCGCCGTCATTCCTGAAGAATTCTGGGCTTGGCTGGGTGACGGCGGAATATGGCATGCTGCCACGCGCGACGAACTCGCGAACGCGTCGTGAGGCGGCCATGGGAAAGCAAACTGGACGAACTCAGGAAATTCAAAGGCTTATAGGTAGAGCGCTGCGGGCTGGCGTTGACCGATCGGCGCTTGGAGAGCGGCAGATCGTTGTGGATTGCGACGTTATTCAAGCCGACGGCGGCACGCGTTGTGCTGCGATCACAGGTGGTTGGGTTGCGCTGCGGCTGGCGATGAACAAGCTTATGAAGGCTGGAACGATTGTGAGCGATCCGATGATTGATCATGTTGCCGCAATCTCTTGTGGGATTTATGCGGGGCAGCCAGTTTTGGATCTGGATTATCCTGAGGACTCTGCGGCTGGTACCGATGGTAACTTTATTTTGACTGGCCGCCGGCGGCTGATTGAAGTGCAAATGTCGGCCGAAGGTGCGACGTTTTCGCGTGAAGAGATGGGCGCGCTGCTGGATTTGGCGGAAGCAGGGGCCGCGGAATTGGTAGCCGCCCAAAAGGCTGCCTTGGGGTTGATTTGATGCGGAAGTTTTCTGGAGCCAGGCTTTTGGTTGCCACGCATAATCGAGGAAAGCTTGAGGAAATCATTGATTTACTTCAGCCTTTTGGGATTGAAGTTGTCTCTGCCGCAGCGATGGGTCTGCCAGAACCTGCCGAAACAGAGACGAGTTTTGTTGGCAATGCTCGGATCAAAGCCCATGCTGCGGCGCGCGCGACGGGGTTGCCAGCCTTGTCTGATGACTCTGGGATCACAGTCGATGTGCTAGAGGGCGCGCCTGGGGTTTACACGGCAGATTGGGCGGAAACGCCAACGGGTCGCGACTTTATGTTAGCAATGACGAGGACATGGGCGGCGATCAGCGCGCGCAACGCCTCAGCACCCTATAGCGCTCAGTTTCGATGCACCTTGGTTTTGGCTTGGCCTGATGGGCATGATGAAGTCTTCGAAGGCGTCATGCCTGGGCAGGTTGTATGGCCACCGCGGGGTGAGCATGGTCACGGCTATGATCCTGTGTTTGTGCCCGACGGCTTTGCTTTGACTTGCGCCGAACTGGATCGGGAGACCAAGAATAAAATAAGCCACAGAGGTCAAGCTTTTCAACAGCTTGTGACCGGATGTTTCACGTGAAACATTCACGGGGCGCCAAGAGGATTGTGCTAATCGGAGCGAACCATGCAGCCGGATGAGGATTGGAAAGCGGGCGGCTTTGGTCTGTATATTCATTGGCCCTTTTGTGAATCAAAATGTCCCTATTGTGATTTCAACAGCCATGTTGCTGCGACGATTAATCAGAAACAGTGGCAGTCAGCCTATGTCAAGGAAATCAAAAGACTTGGCGCAGAAACCAAAGGACGTGTTTTACAGACTGTTTTCTTTGGTGGCGGCACGCCTTCGCTGATGACCCCAGAGACAGTCAATGGGGTGCTGGAAGCAGTGCGCACCACTTGGCCGATGGTGAACGACCCCGAGATCACGCTTGAGGCCAACCCAAGTTCTATAGAAGCAGAACGCTTTAGGGGCTATCGCGATGCAGGCATCAACAGGGTTTCGATGGGCATGCAGGCGATGAATGATGCAGACCTGCGAAGGCTGGGGCGGCGTCACAGCGCAAAGGAAGCGATAAAAGCCTTTGATATTGCACGAAAATGTTTTGAACGTGTGAGCTTTGACCTGATTTATGCCCGACAAGACCAAAGCCTTAGCGACTGGAGGCAGGAACTGAAATCAGCGCTGGCCCTATCAATTGATCACATTTCTTTGTACCAACTAACCATTGAAGACGGTACGGCCTTTTCGGATAGATTAAGCAGGGGCGGGTTGAAGGGATTGCCGGAAGAAGATCTGGCCGCCGACATGTACGACCTAACGCAAGAGGCCTGCGAGCAGGCAGGAATGCCTGCTTATGAAGTGTCGAACCATGCGAAACTGGGCAGCGAATCACGACACAATCTGATCTATTGGCGTGGCGGCGATTATCTTGGCATCGGGCCAGGCGCGCATGGCCGGTTAACACTGAATGGGCAAAGATACGCGACCGAGTCGCCTAAATCGCCCGCACTTTGGCTGCAAATGGCCTTGGCAGATCAAAAACCTGAATTGGCACGACAGGCCCTTTCTTGCGAGGAACACGGGCTTGAATATCTGCTCATGTCACTTCGCTTAAGTGAAGGATTGGATATTGATCGTCACACTCAAATATCAAAATCAGCCCTAGAAGCAAACATAATCAATGACTTATCTGAAAATGGCCTTCTCATCCGCCACGATGGAAGACTAGTTGCAACAGCGAAGGGACGCGTTTTATTAAACGCGGTTATAAGAAAACTCGCTGGTGCTTAAGAGCGCGCCATATCGCGCGGGATCACTGACAACACCTGACACAGCAAATCAAGATCATCGAGACTGTGGTATGAAATGCTGATCCGCCCGCCACCTGCGGGTTCATGATCTATTCTTACCGCCATCTTCAAATTGGCGGAAAGGTCAGCCTCAAGAGCCTTCGTGTCAGCATCCTTGCCATCACTTTGTGCTGCCTTGCGGCGCTTGGTGGGGTCTATCGAAGATTTACGCACCAAATCTTCAGTTTCACGGACCGAAAGCCCCTTTCCAACAACCTTTAAAGCAAGCTCAAGAGCATTTGGTGTGGTGATAAGCGCACGCGCATGACCTGCCGAGAGCGTTCCACTTTTTACCATGTGCTGCACATCGTCAGGCAAAGACAGAAGGCGCAACAGGTTCGCTATGTGGCTGCGACTGCGTGAAAGCGCCTCAGAGATTTTCTCTTGGGTATGCCCAAAACGAGTCATCAGCTGCTTATATGCAAGCGCCTCTTCAATGGCATTCAGCTCTTCGCGTTGAATATTCTCGATAATCGCGATTTCAAGAACTTCCGAATCGCTAAACTCTCTGACTATTACCGGTAATTCGTGAAGCTTCGCAATCTGGGCAGCCCGCCAGCGCCGTTCACCAGCAACAATCTCATACATATCTTGGTTGGCAATCTTGCGTACAATAAGCGGCTGAATCACGCCTTTTTGACGAAGCGAGTCGGCAAGATCCTGTAGCGCTTTCGGCTCAAAATCTCGGCGCGGCTGCTCTGGGTTCGGAACAATCCTCTCCACGGGCAGCAGAGTTTCCGACCGTGGCTGCGCGACCGCTGGGCTAACATCAAGATTCACATCGGCCATGAGAGCAGATAACCCCCTGCCAAGACCGCGACGCTCCGATTTCTTTTCCATCAGTCAGTCCTCCTGTTGCACAACACCCCTGAATGCCGCGCCAGCACTTCTTGCGCCAAGGCTCTATAGGCCTCAGCTCCCTTTGAATTGCCATCATAATCTAAGACCGACTGCGCGTAAGAGGGGGCTTCACTTAGCCTAACATTTCTGGGGATTGTTGTGGCAAAAACCAGCTCGCCCAATGTCTTACGCGCATCGCTTTCAACCTGCTGTGACAGCCGATTGCGACCATCTACCATCGTCAAAACCACACCCTCAATCCGCAATGCAGGATTCGCACTACGCCGCACCTCACGGATCGTCAGCATAAGTTGCGAAAGCCCTTCAAGGGCGAAAAATTCCGCCTGAAGCGGTACAAGCACGGCGTGACTGGCAACCAAGGCATTGACGGTCAGCAGACTTAACGAGGGCGGACAGTCAATCAGGATAAAGTCGAGCCCGAGTTGGGAAATTTGTGGGTCACGCAGAGAGTCATGCAGCAGAAAGCTGCGCTTTTCGTTCGCCATTAATTCAATATCGGCAGACGAAAGGTCTGCACTGGACGGGCAAATCGAGAGACCTGCGACGCTCGTCGCGACAATCGCTTCAAGCAGCGGAGTTTCTTCAATCAGGATATCGTAGGTGGTCTTTTTCCGTTCCGTTGGCGGAAAGCCAAGGCCGGTTGAAGCATTGCCCTGAGGATCTAGATCAATGAGCAAAGTATTTGCACCGCGCTCTGCCAGCGCAGCCGCGAGGTTAATTGTTGTCGTGGTCTTACCAACACCGCCCTTCTGGTTGGCGACAGAAATAATAATAGGGGAGGACTTTTCAAAAACATTAGGCATGTGAAATGTCTTTCAGAACCAGAATGCGAGATTCGATTGAGGTGAAGCTGCTAAATTCTTCAATATCGAAAGACCAATTTTTGCGGGCATCAATAACCTCTTGCTGAGCATTTGCGCCTTTAGGGAAAATCGCGACGCCGTCACGACACAGATGGCGTTGAACCCAGGGAAGAAGATCAGTCAGCGAAGCCAGGGCCCGAGCCGATACGACTTGACTGTTAAGGTTTGGCAAGTCGTCAATTCTTTTCGCTTCCACCACGGCATTCAAGGCAAGCTCGCGAATAGCTTGACCCAAAAATACTGCCTTTCGGCGGTCAGATTCGACAAGTGTAACGGTAAGATCCGGAAAGCGGTCTTGCGCCAAAATCGAAATAACCAGTCCAGGAAATCCACCGCCAGAACCGAGATCACACCAACTGATTGTGCCTGGGGGGCAAAACCTGATTAACTGTGCAGAATCAAGAATATGCCGATCCCATAATTCCGAAATACGGCTCTTGGAGATCAGATTTATTGCGGGATTCCACTTCTCAACCAATGCCTGAAAAGCGGCCAACTTTGTGAATGTTTCACGTGAAACATCAAGCCAATCTGGAAGTGTTAGATAATCATCTCTCACAGTGAGGCCTGCCGACGCTGCTTGCGGATTTGCGCTAAGATCAATGTTAAAGCTGCTGGCGTCATGCCTTCGATTCGCGCTGCCTGTGCCAAATTGGCAGGACGCAGGCGCCCAAGCTTTAGTGCAAGTTCTCCCGACAAACCAGGCATTCCCACAAAGCTCAGAGACGGAGGAATCAAAGTTTCTTCCTCCTTTCGCAAGGATTTAGCCTCACTTGCTTGCCTAGAAAGATACTGTGCGTAGAGCGCGTTTATCGCAACTTGCCGCTTTATTTCGTCTTCAAACGCGACAAACTCAGGGACCAAAATCTCTACCTGATCCACTGAAACATCTGGGAAAGCGAGGATCGACAATGCCGACCTCCTTGCGCCATCTTGGCTCAATGTAATGCCGACCGAAGCAAAATCCTTGCCAGAAAAAACTCTATTCGAAAGCACATCGGTTGCAGAATTAATTTGTTCTTGCTTCTGTAAAAATGCCACACGCCTCGCCTCGCGGACGCAACCAAGATCAATTCCAAGCGGCGTCAATCGACCATCTGCGTTATCGGCACGCATTGTAAGACGAAATTCGGCGCGCGAGGTAAACATTCGATAGGGCTCTGTCACCCCTTTCGACGTCAAATCATCAACCATCACACCAATATAACTGCTGGAACGGCCAAAGCTAATCGGCTCTTTCCCTAAAACTGTGGCTGCTGCATTTAAGCCGGCCAACAAGCCCTGCGCCGCCGCTTCTTCATAGCCAGTGGTCCCATTTATTTGACCAGCAAAATAAAGCCCCTTTAAAGCTTTCAATTGTAGCGAAAGATCAAGTTCGCGTGGATCAAAATAATCATATTCAATCGCGTATCCGGGCTGCAAAATAGTGACCCGCTCCAGGCCATGGATTGACCGAACATAGCTCTCCTGAACCTCGGCAGGAAGAGAAGTAGATATGCCGTTCGGATAAACCGTATGGTCGTCAAGACCTTCAGGCTCAAGGAAAATTTGGTGTGATACCTTATCAGCGAATCGCACGATTTTATCCTCGATCGAGGGACAATACCGCGGGCCAATCCCCTCAATATGGCCACCATACATGGCAGAACGGTTAAGGTTTTCACGAACAATGTCGTGGGTCTTTTCGTTGGTATGAGTAATCCCACAAGAGATCTGTCTTGCAGTCGGCACCTTATTTAAAAACGAGAAAAGCGTTGGTGTCTCATCGCCCGGCTGGGACTCTAGAACCGACCAGTTGATCGTGCGGCCATCGAGCCGTGGTGGTGTCCCCGTTTTAAGCCTGCCTCTTGCCAGGTTTAGCCCAGCCAACTGCTCGGCAAGCAAAACAGACGGTTTATCCCCAACGCGACCACCCGGGCTGCGTTGATCACCAATATGCATGATTCCGTTCAGAAATGTTCCAGCAGTCAAAATAACTGCTTGTGCAAGAATCTCTGTACCATCCGCTAAAATAACACCAGTAATCCGACCGGAGGCCTCCATAAGACGCGAAACTTCGCCCTCTACGACCTCTAAAAGGGGCTCTTGACCCAAAAACTCTTGAATAGCCTCGCGATACAAGCGGCGATCTGCTTGTGCCCGCGGTCCCTGAACTGCTGGCCCCTTCCTGCGGTTCAAAAGCCGAAACTGAATGCCCGCTCGGTCCGCCGCGCGCGCCATAATTCCATCCATCGCGTCGATTTCACGTACAAGATGGCCCTTTCCCAGACCACCAATCGCCGGATTACACGACATGACACCAATCGCGGCCCGGCGTAACGTCACCAAAGCTGTGCGCACGCCCATACGCGCAGAGGCCGCAGCTGCTTCCGCCCCCGCATGCCCACCGCCAATAACAATAACGTCAAAATGTTTCACGTGAAACAGCCTCATTTTCCTATGCAGAAGCTCGAGAATATCTCATCCAACAAGCTTTCAACATCGATTCGACCAACCATTATTTCCAAAGCCCGCAAAGAGCGACGCAATTCAACGGCTATCAGCTCAGGAAACTCCAAAGCAGATGGCAACAATTGCTCAACAGCTTCCAATCCGACAATCGCCTGCTGCAAAGCAATACGCTGCCGCTCTCGAATCAACAATCCCGCGGACGCCGCCCGCGCGCCCAATCGTAAAGAAATTGCAGAAATCAGCCAGTCCACGCCGACGCCAGTTTTCCCAGAGACCGCCTGAGTCACCCCAGGCCGCTGATCCGCCTTACCAAGAGCAAATATATCATCAGGTTCTGCCTCTACCTCAAAGGTCTCACCTTCAGTTTCCAGCAAAAACACCCGGAGATCGGCTTTCTGTGCCCGTTCAATTGCACGGCCAATACCGATCCGCTCAATCACATCTACGGAATCGCGCAATCCTGCTGTGTCCAACAATGTTACCGCCAAACCGCCGATATCCATCCGAACTTCAATAACATCGCGTGTCGTGCCTGCAAACTCCGAAGTAATCGCCGCTTCACGCCCAGCCAAGGCATTCAACAGAGTCGATTTTCCAACATTTGGCGCACCAACAATCGCCACCTCGAAACCGTCGCGAACGCGTTCTGCAGCCACAGCACCCGCGCGCTCAGACCGCAACGACGCCAAAAGCCCCGACACAAGCCCGCGCACTTCTGGCGTCACATCAACCGGCACCTCTTCATCTGCAAAGTCTATTGTTGCTTCGATCAAGGCTGCTGCCCGCACCAAATCTCTGCGCCAAACATCAATGCGCTGCCCCAAAGCGCCCGAAAACACCCGCAAAGCCTGCCGTCGCTGCGCCTCTGTCTCGGCATCAATCAGATCAGCAAGCCCCTCCACCTGCGCCAGATCAAGCCGCCCATTCTCTAGGGCGCGGCGGGTAAACTCTCCAGCTTCCGCCAGACGCAGCCCATCCATTCCGGAAAACACCTGCAAGACTTTTGCGACAACTGCAACAGACCCATGCAATTGCACCTCTGCGGAACATTCACCGGTAAAACTCGCGCCATCTTCGAACACCAGCACCAAGGCCTCGTCCAAGACCTCACCCTGCCAAAGCAACCGCCGCAAGCCCGCTTGCCGGGGTTCGGGCAAAGCGCAAAGCTTGCCAACGGCCGCATGCGCCAAAGGCCCTGACAGTCGCACGACAGCCACGCCAGCCTTACCCCGCGCAGTGGCAAGAGCGAAAATGGTTTCCATAGCTAACCCTCTGATTATGAACGCTTAAGCGTTCATAGAGTCGAAGAATTCCGCATTGCTCTTGGTTTGCTTCAACTTGCCGATCAGGAACTCGATCGCATCCGTCGTGCCCATCGGGTTCAAAATCCGCCGCAGAACGTAGGTCTTCTGCAAATCGGTCTTCTCAACCAACAGATCTTCTTTCCGCGTGCCAGATTTCAGAATATCAATCGCAGGGAACACGCGCTTATCGGCAACCTTACGATCCAGCACGATTTCCGAGTTGCCGGTGCCCTTGAATTCTTCAAAGATCACCTCGTCCATCCGACTTCCGGTATCAATCAGCGCCGTCGCGATGATGGTCAACGACCCACCCTCTTCAATATTACGCGCTGCGCCAAAGAACCGCTTCGGCCGCTGCAAAGCATTCGCATCAACACCACCGGTCAAAACCTTACCCGACGAAGGCACCACAGTGTTGAACGCCCGACCCAAACGCGTGATCGAATCAAGCAAGATCACCACATCGCGCTTATGCTCTACCAGCCGCTTGGCCTTCTCGATTACCATCTCGGCAACCGCCACATGCCGCGTTGCAGGCTCGTCAAAGGTCGAAGACACAACCTCCCCCTTCACCGACCGCTGCATATCCGTCACTTCTTCTGGCCGCTCGTCAATCAGCAAAACAATCAAATAACACTCAGGATGGTTCATAGCGATCGAATTGGCGATGTTTTGCAACAACACCGTCTTACCCGTCCGCGGCGGCGCCACGATCAGCGCCCGCTGGCCTTTGCCAATAGGGCAAACCAAGTCAATAATCCGCGCCGAACGGTCCTTGATCGTCGGATCTTCCACTTCCATCTTCAACCGCTCATCGGGATAAAGCGGCGTCAGGTTGTCAAAATGCACCTTGTGCCGCGCCCGTTCTGGGTCATCAAAGTTGATCTTTGTGACCTTGGTCATGCAGAAATATTTTTCATTCTCGCGCGGCGCCTGAATAACACCTTCAATGGTGTCGCCTGTTCGCAACGAAAACTGCCGCAAGATATCGGGCGAGACGTAAATATCATCTGGTCCCGGCAAATAGTTTGCCAGCGGCGAGCGCAGAAAGCCAAAGCCGTCCTGCAACACTTCCAACACGCCGTCGCCGCCAATCTCCCAGCCTTCTTCTGCATGCTCTTTCAAGATCGAGAACATCATCTCGCCCTTGCGCATCGAAGGCGCGTTCTCAATCTCCCACTCTTCGGCCATCGCCAGCAGCTCTGCCGGCGTCTTGGCTTTCAAGTCAGCAAGATTCAATTGTTCAACAATCGTGGGGGAAGTCATCAGGGGATCACCTTCGGCGCAAAGCCCAGCAGGCCCAGCAGCAGCAATGTAAATGGAAAGCGGACTGGCCGAATGGCCTCGCTGACCGCCAGCTAAGCCCAGCGCCGTCAGAAGTCAACCATTTCAATATTTCACAATCACCGAGATCACGATCAAAACCATAAAAACCGTCGGAACCTCGTTCATCATCCGGTACTGCCGCCCAGTCAGCTGGTTTTTCCCTGCCAGAAACTCCAACCTCCGCGCCGCTAACCAAACGTTAAACCAAGTCATCCCAATCACCGAACCCGCCTTCACCCAAGGCCAAGCCTGCGACCAATCCACAATCCCGGGCGTAAACACTAAGGCCAGACCAAAGATCCAAGTCGAAATCCCTGCCGGATTTGTAATTGCCTTCAAAAGCAGCCGTTCCTGATGCTGAAACAGCAAATCCATCTCACTGCCTGCCAGCACCCCCTGCTTTTTTAGACCCTCAACATGATAGACGAAAAGCCGTGGCAAATAGAACAACCCAGCCATCCAAGCGATGACAGACATCACATGAAGTGATTTCACCCAAGGATAAACGCTCGCCAACAAGTCGCCCACAGCCCAACCTCGCTTCTTTACTTCTTCTTAAAGAAAAGATTCTAGAAAGATAGATGATGATGTAGGGGGCGTGGATAACAGAATTTCCTGTTTTTTCCAGTGCCTTATCCCCAAGGTGCCTTCTGTGGGCGGTTTATCTTGCTCAACGGTAAACTGTAAATAAATTGTTAATTATCAGTATTTTAAGAAACATTTATTTCCAAAAATTCCCTACACAGCCTGCGGATAACTCTGCTCCCCACAGCCAAGTTACATCGCTATCCCCATGTGTGTAACTGTCGTGAACTGCTGCCAAAAGCTTGACAAATCCACAGCCAACCTGCTTCGTCAGCGCAGGCTGCGGCTTATCCAGAACCTATCCCGCGAGAACAAACAGAGTTTTTCCACAAGGCTGCCCCATGTCCCGCCCCCTCCTTCTCGCCTCTGCCTCCAGCATTCGTCTTCAGCTTTTGCACCAAGCTGGGCTTGAGGCGACCGCTCAGCCCGCCCGTATCGACGAGGCGACGATCCGCGACGCGCTTTTGGCCGAACATGCCAAACCCCGCGACATCGCCGACGCTCTGGCCGAAATGAAGGCGCGTAAGTTGGCTGAGAAAAACCCCACAGCCTTGGTTTTGGGCTGTGACCAGGTGCTCGCGCTGAAAGACCAGCTTTTCAGTAAGCCGGAAAGCATCGAAGAGGCGCGTCAACAGCTGGTCTTGCTGCGCGGCCAGACACATCAGCTGATCTCAGCGCTTGTGCTTTATGATCAGGGCAAGCCAATCTGGCGGCATGTTGCCACAGCCAGCCTGACCATGCGCGAGGTGTCTGACAGCTATCTTGATGCCTATCTTGCGCGAAATTGGCACAGCATCCAACATTCGGTTGGCGGCTATAAGCTGGAAGAAGAAGGTATTCGCTTGTTTACCGCCCTCGTTGGCGACTACTTTACGATATTGGGCCTTCCCCTGCTTCCGCTCCTTGGTTTTCTGGCAACAAGAGATTTCATCGAAACATGACAGAGCTTGCGCGCATCCCCCTCGCTGGTGTGATTGGTGACCCGATCGCCCATAGCCGCTCGCCGGCACTGCACGGCTACTGGCTGCAACGCTATGGTCTCAAGGGCCATTATGTGCCGCTGCACATTGCGCAACAAGATTTGCAACAGGCGCTCGAGGTGCTGCCAAAGCTGGGGTTTGTTGGTGCAAATGTCACGATTCCGCACAAAGAAGCCGTGCTGAAACTCGCCGATGTCGTCACCGATCGTGCCGCTTTGATTGGGGCGGCGAACACGCTGATTATTCGCGCTGATGGCCGCTTGCATGCGGATAACACCGATGGCGCCGGCTTTATCGCCAATCTGCGGCAAAATGCGCCACAGTGGACGCCAAGTGCTGGCCCTGCGGCGATTTTTGGGGCCGGAGGTGCAGCGCGTGCCGTGATTGCCGCCCTGATCGAGGTAGGCGTTCCCGAAATTCGAATCGTCAATCGCACCCGCCACCGGGCCGAGGCCCTGCGTGCAGATTTCGGTGCAAAGCTTGTTGTGGTCGATTGGGTGCAAGCCCCCAGCATGCTGGAAGGTGCTGCAACGGTGGTGAACACCACCTCGCTTGGTATGGCAGGAAAATCTGATTTTCGCGTGCCACTTGATGCCTTGGAAAAATCCGCGCTTGTGACAGACCTCGTCTATACACCGTTGCAAACGCAGTTCTTGATCGACGCCGCCGCCAAAGGCTGCACCACGGTTGATGGCTTGGGGATGCTGTTGCATCAGGCTGCCCCCGGCTTTGAACGCTGGTTCGGGCACCGTCCAGAAGTTGACGCCGCCACCCGGCAAGCCGTGCTTTCGGCATGAGCTACCGACTTGGCCTGACCGGATCAATCGGCATGGGCAAATCGACCACCGCCCAGTTTTTCGCAGCCCAAGGCATTCCGGTTTGGGATGCCGATGCCACTGTGCATGCGCTTTATGCCAAGGGCGGCCAAGCTACTGAAATTCTCGCAAAGCTCTGTCCCGAAGTGATTGAAGACGAGGCGGTGTCTCGCCCGCTGCTGCGCGCCAAAATCGCCGTAGATCCGGCTTTTCTGGATCTGGTTCAAGCTAAAATTCACCCGCTTGTTGCCGCCAGTCGCATCATGTTTCTGGCACAAACTGTGGCGCCGATCGTTCTGCTTGATATTCCGCTTTTGTTTGAAACTGGTTCAGACAGCCTTTGTGATGGCATCGCGGTCGTCTCTGTTCCTGCGGAAATCCAACGCAAACGGGTTCTAGCGCGGGGGCAGATGACAGAGCCCGAGCTAGAGCTTATTCTGTCGCGCCAATTGCCAGACGCCGAAAAACGCGCGCGCGCCACTTGGGTGATTGACACCACCACCCTAGACAGCGCCGCCCATGCTGTGAAACAGATCTTGCAAGATATCCGACAAAGGCAAACCCATGCGTGAAATCGTGCTCGACACCGAAACCACTGGCTTTGAACCCAGTGAAGGCGACCGCATCGTTGAAATCGGCGCGGTAGAGCTGTTCAACCACCTGCCGACGGGCAACACCTATCACCAATATATCAATCCGCTGCGTGCCATGCCGACCGCCGCCTTCGAAGTGCATGGTCTGGGCGATGATTTTCTGCGCGGATTCCCAGTGTTCAAAGACATTGGCCAAGCCTTTCTGGATTTTATCGGTGACGCGCAGCTGGTGATCCATAACGCCGCTTTTGATATGAAATTCCTGAATCACGAGCTGAACGCCGTCGGCCTGCCGATCATTCCGATGGCGCGCGCCACCGATACGCTGATGATCGCGCGCAAGAAATTCCCCGGCTCGCCTGCCTCGCTTGATGCGCTGTGTCGCCGCTTTGGTGTCAACAATTCTGCGCGGGAAAAGCACGGTGCTTTGCTCGATTCTGAAATTTTGGCCGAGGTTTATCTAGAACTCGTCGGCGGTCGTCAGCCCGATTTTGGCCTTAACCCCGCCGCGCAATCCAACACCTCTGGCAACAGCCAAAGCGCCACCGATTGGCGCCCCCGTCCGCGCACAACACCGCTTTCCCCCCGCCTGAGTGCCGCCGAAGCTGAGGCGCATGCCGCATTTGTCGACAAGATGGGCGAAGCTGCAATTTGGAAAAAACGGCTCTAACATAGCCAAAATTCAAAGGTTCTTTATGAAAACGGTATTTGTTACGGGCTCTGCGGGCTTTATCGGCTATCACCTGTCGAAACTTCTGCTGGCCGAAGGCTTTCGTGTTGTGGGCTATGATGGCATGACCAATTACTATGACGTCACGCTGAAACAGCGCCGCCATGCCATGCTGATGCAAAGCCCGAATTTCTCGATGACCGAGGCGCTTTTGGAAGATCAAACCGCGCTGGAAACCGCCATGCGCGCGGCCAAGCCTGATGTGATCGTCCACCTCGCGGCCCAAGCGGGGGTGCGCTATTCGCTGGAAAACCCGCGCGCCTATCTGAACGCCAATCTTGTCGGCGGCTTTAACGTGCTGGACCTTGCCCGCGAGCTGAAGGTGCAGCATTTGCTGATGGCTTCGACCTCTTCGGTCTATGGCGCCAATACCGAAATGCCTTTTGTCGAGACTGATAAGACCGAAACCCCGCTGACTTTTTACGCCGCCACCAAAAAGGCGAACGAGGCGATGGGCCATTCCTACGCGCATATCTACGGTCTGCCGGTGACGATGTTTCGGTTTTTTACCGTCTATGGCCCCTGGGGCCGCCCCGATATGGCGCTTTACAAATTCACCCGCGGGATCCTGGAAGGCACCCCGATCGACATTTACAACAATGGCGATATGTGGCGCGATTTCACTTATGTCGAGGATTTGGTGCGCGGCATCCGTTTGCTGATCGACGCGGTGCCAGAGCGCCCCGCCACGCCAGAAGACATAGCACCCGGGGACAGCTTGTCACCAGCAGCACCTTACCGCGTTGTTAACATTGGAAATTCCGATAAGGTCAAGCTGCTGGATTTCATCGAAGCGATTGAGGACGAGATTGGCCGCAAAGCCATCCGCAATTACATGCCGATGCAAACCGGCGATGTGCCTGCAACCTATGCTGATGCCAATCTGTTGAAAGCGCTGACAGGATACGCGCCGCAAACCAACTTCCGCGAGGGCGTCTCGGCCTTTGTGCGCTGGTATCGCGATTACTATCAAATATGAAAAAACCGGCCCCGAAAGGCCGGCTTTTCAGTGTTTGACAGCCTTAGTTCAGTTCTGAAGCCTGCCGCCGCGCGATTTCGTTGCGATAGAGCGCAAGGAAATCCACCGTGTCGATGTTCAGCGGCGGGAAGCCACCATCGCGCGTCACGTCCGAGATGATGCGGCGCACAAAGGGGAACAACAGCCGTGGGCATTCGATCAGCAAAAACGGGTGCAACTGCTCATCCGGCACCCCTTCAACGTGGAAAATGCCGCCGTAATCCAGCTCGATCAGGAACAAAGTCTCGTCGTTGACCTTGTTTTTCGAGGTGACTTTGAACTTGGTCACAATGTCGTATTGAAACTCTTGCGCCCGCTTGCGCGCATCAAGGCTGACCTGCACTTGAATGTCTGGCTGCACATCCGCCGAGGCGATGCCCTTTTGCGCGACCATATTTTCAAACGACATGTCCCGCACAAATTGCGCTAGAACCGACATTTTTACTTGCGGCGCGCCGCTGTTCTCTTCGGACATAAGCCCACTCCTTAAAAATTCCTGCGTCTTCCTAACATCTGACTAATGCTCTGTCCATTTTGATGGCCGCTCTATCCGGTCTGATGATGAACGCTCATTTTCAGGGGTGACGTCCTTATAATCGCCATCGACCCAATCGGCGCTCGGCCCACTGCGAAAGCCACCCATTTGCACGCTCGATAGTTTGATCCGCGCGCCCAGATAGGCAATGATCCCGCGCCGCAGCACAGGCACCATCAGCAAAAACCCAAGCGTATCGGTGAAAAACCCCGGTAGCATCAGCATAAAGCCGCCGATCAAAATCAGCGCACCATGGGCAAGCGGCGATAAAGGATCTGACGTTGGGCCTGCGGCCTGAATTTCGCGCAGCACGCCTAGGCCCTGCAAGCGCACCAGCCAAGCGCCCAGAACACCTGTAAAAAGCACAATTCCCAGGGTCGGCCAAAGCGTTAACCATGCGCCAACCGTGACAAAAAGCGCGATTTCCACCAAGGGAATCACCAAAAACAGCCCAAAAATCCACATTCGCGCAACCTCCGTGCAGAACGCGCGCCCCAGATGGTAGACTTAGGCACACCCAGCCCCTACATAAGGCTTCAACATCCGGATAACCAACCCCCCGGCAAATCTTCGAGGCGCTTAATGGAATCCTCTCTTATTCAATTGCTTGTTCTGGCCGGAATTGCGGTCTTTCTTATTTTAAAGCTGCGTGCAGTGCTTGGCACCCGCGAGGGGTTTGAAAAACCTCGTGTTGCCGCAGAGGCTCCGGCCAAACGCGCGAAATTCGAGGTGATCGAGGGCGGGCCAGACGCTGACATCACCGATCATGCGGCAGAAGGTTCGGCAAGCGCGCGTGCGCTGGCGGCGATGAAGGCCGCAGAGCCCAGTTTTGCTGTCGGAGAGTTCCTGCGTGGCTCGCGGGGGGCCTATGAAATGATCGTTATGGCCTTTGAAAGCGGCGATATCGACAGCATTCGGCCCTTCCTTGCGGATGAGGTGGAAGCCACCTTTGCCCAAGCCATCAATGCGCGTGAACAGGCTGGGCTAACCACCGAGGCAAAGTTCATTGGCATTCGTGATCTTGCCTTGGTCGAAGCTGATTTTGACGCCAGCAGCAAAACCGCCGAGATTTCGGTGCGCTTTACCGGCGAGCTGACCTCAGTCACCCGCAATAAGGCTGGCGAAATCGTCGAAGGCTCTACCACCGAGGTGAAGCGCCAGCGCGATGTTTGGGTGTTTGCGCGCCGCATGGGGGTGCAAGACCCCAACTGGCAACTTGTCGCAACTGGCGAGTAATGCGTGCCCGGCTTTGCGCCTTGGCTTTGGCGGTTGGCATGACCGCGCCGCCACTTCAGGCGCAGGTGCTTGGCTTTTCTGATCTGCAAGGCTGGGCGCAAGACGACCATCGCGCGGCCTTGTCGGCGTTCTTGCAAACCTGTGATAAGATCACAGATGCTGAATGGGCGCCGATTTGCGCGCTTGCAGGCGATGCAAATACATCCGACGCCGCCGCCAAGGCGTTTTTCGAGCTGATGTTCAAACCAGTGCAATTCGGCACGCCGCCCGCGCTGTTCACCGGCTATTACGAGCCAGTGCATCAAGGCTCGGCAACCCGCACGCCGCATTTTGCCTATCCGCTTTATGCCCGCCCCCCCGAGCTGCAAGACGGCCAGACCTATTACAGCCGCGCCCAGATCGAAGCCGGGGCCTTGCGCGGCCGTGGGCTTGAAATCGCATGGCTGGCCGATCCGGTCGAGGTGTTTTTTCTGCAAATTCAAGGCTCTGGCCGCATTCATCTGACCAATGGCCATATCCTTCGGGTCGGCTATGCGGGGCGC
Organism: Cypionkella sp.; assembly: GCF_036782355.1. Classification (NCBI taxonomy): domain Bacteria; kingdom Pseudomonadati; phylum Pseudomonadota; class Alphaproteobacteria; order Rhodobacterales; family Paracoccaceae; genus Cypionkella; species Cypionkella sp. The sequence goes on along the minus strand of NZ_DAIPZF010000003.1, from coordinate 24,645 downwards.
AATGGCCATCCCTATCGCTCGGTCGGGCAAGAGATGGTTGCGCGCGGCCTGCGCAGCCCTGACCAAGTCTCGGCCCAAGATATTCGCGCTTATGTGCGCGGATCGTCTTCGGGGATGGAGCTGTTGAACGTGAACCCGTCTTATGTGTTTTTCCGCGTCATTTCGGATCTGACCAGTGATCAGGGCCCGCTTGGGGCGCTGGGGCGGTCGATTACGCCGATGCGCTCGGTGGCGGTTGATCCTGACTTCACCCAAATGGGCGCACCGGTTTGGGTCGAGAAAGACGGCGCGACGCCGATCCGTAGCCTGATGGTGGCCCAAGACACCGGCGGTGCGATCAAAGGCGCGCAGCGGGCGGATATTTTCTATGGCACGGGCGACGCCGCTGGTAATGCCGCTGGCACGATCAAAGATGGCGGTCGCATGATCGTTTTGCTGCCGATCGACCGCGCCTATGCGCTGCAGCCCGAGGGTTAAGATGGCCCGTCGTCGCAGCCTTCGCCCCGAAGAAGAGGAAATTTGGCATGCGGTTGCGCGCACGGTCAAGCCGATGCATGTGCTGACGCCCAGCTTTCCTCCGCCGGAACCGCATGTTCTGAAAACCGAGACCACAGCGCCTTTGGTGCCAGCGCAGCCGCGGCTTGCGCTGTTCCGGCTTGGTGAAAAATCGCGGGTAAAGCCCAAGCATGATCTGGCCCCGACCGTCGCACAGGGGCTGGCCGCTGCGCCCTTGCAGATGGACGCCAAGACCCATGGTAAAATGACCCGTGGTAAGCTGGCTCCCGAGGCGCGGATCGACCTGCATGGGCTGACCCTGTCCGAGGCGCATCCCGAACTGATCCGCTTTATCCTAAACGCGCAATCGGCGGGCCTGCGCTTGGTTCTGGTGATCACGGGCAAGGGCAAGCGGCGCGATGATGATGGCCCAATTCCGCAGCGCATGGGCGCTTTGCGGCATCAGGTGCCGCAGTGGCTGCGAATGTCGCCGCTTGGCCCTGCGGTGCTGCAAGTCACCGAGGCGCATCTGCGGCATGGCGGCTCTGGCGCCTATTACGTCTATTTGCGGCGTCGCTAAGGCCTAGCGCGTCAGGTCTGACGCCACCAGTGCCACCGGCTGCAACACAACCCGCGTGGCGTTTTGCACGGTCAAAACCACCCCCGGCAACAGCCCCACCCGCGCGCGCCGATCTGACTCGAACGCGCCTTCAACCGATTGAATGCCCGTCAAAAGCGTGATCAGCGCTGGCGAATCTGCCACGGTAAAATGGCCAACCCCTTGCGAAAACTCGCTGACGTCTAAAAAGGTCACCTGCAAATCGGCCAGCCGCGTGATGTCTTTCAACGATCCCAGCCGCTCCCATTGCCCACTCAGCAGCGCCGAAAACCGCAAGGCTTTGTCGCGGTCAGAGCCAAAGATCAGGAAAGGCTGCGGCAGTTTTCCCATCGAATGCGCGCTGCGTTTGAACACATCAACGTCGATATCGGGCGAAATCAGGATCACCGCGCTTATCAAATCCAGCGTTTTACGATCGCCCCTTATCGCGGTTTGGCGCAGGGCTTCCATCGTCAGGGCCGCCCCCATTGAATGCGCCACCAAAACGATGCGCTTGGCCCCCGAGGCCGCGACTTCGTGCAGCAGTTCTTCTAGGCCATCGCGGGCAAACAGCGTCGAGTCGCGATCGTAAGCATAGCCAAGCGGTTCAGCGGCCGAGGGCCAAGCGTAATGGACCACAGCCCCCGGCAGCTTTAGGTCATGGGCGAATTGGGCAACACGGTAGACGCCTTCGGCGAAGTTGTTGTTATAGCCGTGAACGAAAATCACCGCCTCGCCGCCGCGCGCCGCAAGTTGGGTTTTCAGGTCGGCTCGAAAGGCGACATCGGCCTGATAGATCAGCTCGTCGGTGGTCAGAAACTGCTTTTCTGGATTTATCGCGCCATGCCGCGGCGGCCAAGTGATCTGCCCCAGCTTTCGGTCGGGCGGAACCGAGATGTCATAGCGGGCAAACCGCACCGCCTCCGAGCGTTTGTTGCCAAAGCTGCCATCATCATTTTGCCCGCGCGTGGTGCCAATGAACACCCGCTGCACTTGGCCCACCGTTGCCGCCGCTGGGTCAAGCGTCACCTCACCCCTTGGGGTGCAAGCCATCAGCGCCAAAACGGAAAGAGCCAGGAAAATGCGAAGCATAAGCCTTATTTTCCTAGTCTTCCCCTGAGGTCAAGCGATGCTTTCAGCAGTCTGATCACAACACATAGCGCGAGATATCGCTATCGCGCGACAGTTCGCCAAGATTGGCCTCGACAAAGGCGGCGTCGACCACAACCTTATCACCCGCGCGATCAGGGGCGGCAAAGGACAGCTCTTCAAACACCCGCTCCATCACCGTGTAAAGCCTGCGCGCGCCGATGTTTTCCACGCTGCGGTTTACCTCGGCTGCAATGCGGGCAAGCGCTGCGATACCGTCGGTGGTAAAGCTGACCTCGACCGCTTCGGTGCCCATCAGCGCGGTGTATTGCCGGGTCAGCGCATTATCGGTTTCCGTCAGAATCCGCACGAAGTCGGCTTCGGTCAGCGGCAAAAGCTCGACGCGGATCGGCAGACGCCCCTGTAGTTCCGGCAAAAGATCCGAAGGTTTGGCAACGTGAAACGCCCCCGAGGCGATAAACAGCACATGATCAGTCTTTACCGGCCCATATTTGGTCGAAACCGTCGTGCCCTCGATCAGCGGCAGCAAATCGCGCTGCACGCCCTCGCGCGACACATCGGCGCCGCGCGCATCAGCACGGGCGCAGATCTTGTCGATCTCGTCCAGAAACACGATGCCATTTTCTTGCACGGCCTCTAGGGCTGCGGCCTTCACCGCCTCGTCGTCCAGCAGCTTGTCGGCCTCTTGCCCGATCAGCAGATCATAGCTGTTGGCCACAGTTACCTTTTTGCGCGTGGTGCGTTGGCCAAAGGCTTTGAACAGATCTTGCAAGCCCTGCATCTGCATTTCCATGCCCTGCCCGCCCATCATCGGCATCGGTGCCGCAGTTTCGGCAAGTTCGATCTCGATCTCGGTATCGTCTAATTCACCGCGCCGCAGCTTGCCGCGAAACAGCTCGCGGGTCTGCTCGCGCGCGTCTTTGCCGGCAAGCGCCTCGATGACGCGGTCTTCGGCGGCCTGTTTGGCGCGGGCGGCAACCTCTTCACGCATCCGCGCGCGGGTGTCGATCATCGCGGCATCCACCAGATCGCGGATGATGCTTTCGACATCGCGGCCAACATAGCCAACTTCGGTAAACTTCGTCGCCTCGACCTTCAGAAACGGCGCGCGCGCCAGTTTCGCCAAGCGGCGCGAGATTTCGGTTTTTCCAACGCCGGTTGGCCCGATCATCAGAATATTCTTCGGATAAACCTCGTCGCGAATGTCATCGGGCAGGTTCTTGCGCCGCCAGCGATTGCGCAGCGCCACCGCGACGGCGCGTTTTGCGTCGCGCTGGCCGATGATGTGACGATCAAGCTCTGAGACGATTTCGCGCGGGGTGAGGTCGGTCATTTCGAGATTCTTTCCACGGTCAGATTGCCGTTGGTATAGACGCAAATATCGGCCGCAATCGCCATGGCACGGCGGGCGATGTCTTCGGGGCCAAGATCGGTGGTCATCAAACCGCGCGCGGCGGCCAGCGCGTAATTGCCGCCCGACCCGATGGCCGCAACGTCATGCTCGGGTTCCAGCACATCGCCAGCCCCTGTGATCACATATAGATCCGCCCCATCGGTGACGATCAGCATCGCTTCGAGGTTGCGCAGATATTTGTCCATCCGCCAGTCTTTCGCCAGATCAACACAGGCGCGGGCAAGCTGTCCGGGGGCGGCCTCAAGCTTTTTCTCCAGCCGTTCCAACAGGGTAAAGGCATCGGCGGTCGAGCCCGCAAAGCCCGCCACCACATGATGGCCGCCGACCTGCAGCCGCCGCACCTTGCGCGCCGTGCCCTTGATCACCGTTGCACCCAGCGAGACCTGACCATCGCCAGCAACCACCACCTCGCCACCCCGGCGCACGGCCAAAATTGTTGTGCCATGCCAGCCCGGAAATTTGTCTTCGGCCATAGGGTTCTCCACTTCTGCTTTCTATATGGAAGCCCCGGCTAGACGCGACAAGGCTTTTTCAATAGCATTTTACGATGTCAGTGCAGCAGCTTATGAATTTTTACCTTGAAGACCATCAGCAAAAGCAGGCTGAGGCCAAAGATGGCATTTTCGGCAAGATTGTCGAGGCGGTTGGCAGCGCCGGATGGCAGGTCAAGCTTCAGGATCTGGCCACCCCGATTGCGGGCCCCGGCTTTCACATGGTCTATAACCGCCCCGTCACCGAACTGAATTGCCTGTCGTTGCGGCATTGCTATTTCAAACATTTCTTCCGGATCGAGCCCACCAATGACCGCTGGGATTGGCAGGTGGCAAAATCCGATTTTACGCCACGCGCGGGGACCAATTGGTTTCAGAAGTTTTGGCGCGAGCAGGTTTTTAGCGGGCTTCAAATTCGCTCGGGCGGTTATATCTTTATGCCGCTGCAAGGCAAGCTGTTGGAAAGACGCCACTTTCAGGTTTTAAGCCCAATCGAGATGATACATGCCACCTTGGCGGCTGACCCCAAACGCCAAATCTTTGCCACGCTGCACCCGCGTGAGGTTTACAGTCAGGCCGAGCGCGACGCCTTGCGTGATCTGCCCGATCGTTTTCATCTGTCAGAGCAACCCTCGCTTTCGCTTTTGGCGGGCTGCGATTATGTTGTGACAGAGAATTCCTCATTGGGATTGATTGGCTATTTCGCCTCAAAGCCGCTGGTTCTTTTCGCGCGGATTGATTTTCATCACATCGCCGGATCGGTCCCCAGACAAGGGATTAAGGCCGCGTTTAAATCAGTTGAAACAGCGCAGAATTTCGCGCCCTATTTGCACTGGTTTTTTCGAGAGCAGGCGATTTCCGCCAATGCAGAGAACGCAGCCGACCAAATCCTGATACGGCTGCGGCATCATGCTTGGCCAATTTAAAAGGGCCCGCAAGGGGCCCTTTTAACCACGATCAGATCGAAGCGGCAATCCAAGTGTCCAGCGCCGCCTTAGGGGCTGCACCGACTTTATTGGCAACAACTTCGCCATTTTTGAACAAGAACAACGATGGAATGCCGCGCACACCCAGCTGTGCGGGGCTGTCAGGATTTTCATCGACGTTTACTTTGACGATTTTAACCTTACCGGCATATTGCGCAGCAAGCTCTTCCAGCGCAGGGCCGATCTGCTTGCAGGGGCCACACCATTCGGCCCAAAAATCGACAACAACAGGAATGTCAGATTTGCGCACTTCGGCATCGAAGGTTGCATCGGTCACAGCGATGGTATTGGCACCCATGGCGGGATCTCCTAAGGGAAAATTTCAAGGTCCAAACGTAAGACTGGCAGCGCGGCGCGTCAAGGGATGGTAGCGCGCGCAAAGGCATCCCTCACCATATTGCGATCCAACTCCATCAGGGCGGCGGTGCGGGTCCATAGAATGGCGGTCTTGATCTCGCGGTTAGGGTAGATCTGCCGCAGCGCGTGATCATAGGCGCCCATCTGCCGCAGCAGGCCCTCGGGGGTGTCTTCGGGGTGGGTCGGCACGCGGTGATTGGATTTGAAATCAATGGCAAGAATATGATTGGGCCGGATCAACAGCCGATCAATCGCGCCTTTGAAGGGCGGCGCGGTAAAGGCAACTTCGGTCAGCGCATCGGCGGCAAAGATCGCGGGATGGGCGGCGATCACCGCCATCGCCTCGCGCAACAGATCGGCGCGCAGGGCTGGGTCTTCGATCAGGCGTTGCGCCAAATCGGGCCAGTCAGCCTGCGGCGCAAGCGGCAGATGTTCCAGCAAAAGATGCAAGGCGGTGCCGCGCAGCAGGGCGGCTTCGCTCTCGGCCGCGTCCGTCTCGCCGGGCATTACCTTGGCGCCGCCAAGCGCTGAAGGCGATAGGCTTTGCATCGGGCGCGGCTCTACGGCGGCGACCTGGTTGGCCCAATCGGGCAGTCGAACGCTGGACAATTGCACTGCTGCCGCGCCAGCTGTAGCTGCGGGCCAAGCGCCAAAGCTATGCCGCAACCTGCCACCAGAAAGCGGCTCTGTTCCAGCCGATTTCATGCCGTCTGCAACCAAATTATACCAGGACATGCTTTGCTTTGCCTCGCCCGCGCCACAGACAATCAGCCAAACCCGCGCGCGTGTCAGCGCCACATAAAGCAGCCGCAGACTTTCTTCTTCACGCTTTGCCTTGCGCTGCTCTCGGGTGTTCACAAGAATCTCGGGGCTATCGTCGCCGCTTGTTTTCCAAACTGGCGTGCCTTCGGGCAGCAGATAAATCTCGTCATTGTCGCGTGGGGCGCGATCGGCGGTTTCGGGCAGGAAAACAATCGGCGCTTCCAAGCCTTTGGCGCCATGCACTGTCATCACCCGAATGCGCTGACCTTCGGAATCCATCTGGCGCTTTACCTCGATGTCATCGGTTTCCAGCCAGATCAGAAAGCCGGTCAGACTGGGAATCTCGTTGCGCTCAAAGGCCAAGGCTTGGCTGAGGAATTCGTCGATCCCGTCCTCCGCTTCGGCCCCAAGACGGGTCAGCAGACGGCGGCGGCCATCGTGGCGTGTTAGCGCGCGTTCGATCAGATCGAAGGGGCGCAGATAATCAGCCTGATCGCGCAGATCTTGCAGCATTTCCAGCGTTTGCGGATGGTCGCTGCGATTGCGCAAAGCCTCCCACAGATAGCCTTTTCGACCATGCGCCAGATCGTAAAGCTCGGCCTCGGTCCAGCCACACAGCGGCGAGCGCAGCAGGGCCGCCAGTGACAGGTCGTCCTCTGGCGTCGCCAGAAACGATAGCAATGCGGCCAAATCCTTGACCGCCAGTTCCGCCCCCAGCTTTAATCGATCCGCCCCTGCAATCGGCAGGCCCGCTTTTTTGCAGGCCCGAATGATTTCCGAAAAGATCGCCGAGCGGCGCTGCACAAGGATCAATACATCGCCCGCATGCACTGGCCTGATGCCGTCGTTGGTTTCAATTTGGGTGCCGGTTTCGATCATCTGTTTGATCTCGAGAGCAATTTTATCTGCCAAAATCGCCGCGTGATGGGCCTCGGAAATCAGATCGACGGGGTCTTCCCAGTGTTCATCCTTGGGGTCCGAGGATTTTTCCACCATCGGCCAAAGATCAACACGCCCTGAAAGTTCAGATTTAAACGCAAGGTGGCGCACCTGTTGCCCCATCGCCTGCGGAAAGCGGCTGCCAAAAATATCATCGACCACTCGCAAAATCGCAGTCGAGGAGCGGAAGGAATATTCCAGTTCAAGCGGCACAAAGCTTTGGTTGGCGGCCTGAAACGCGGCTTGAAAACTTTGCGCTTTTTCGTCAAAGGCGGCGACATCCGCGCCCTGAAACGAATAGATCGACTGCTTTTTATCGCCAACGACAAAAAGCGTGCGTTCCACCTCGCGGGTGCCTTGGCCTGCGGTAAATTCCGCCGCCAACAGCTCGATCACCCGCCATTGATCGGGCGAGGTGTCTTGCGCCTCATCGACCAAAATATGATCAATGCCGCCATCCAGCCGGAACAATACCCAAGCTGCAACTGAAGCATCGGTCAGCAATGTCTTGGCGCGGGTGATCAGATCATCAAAATCCAAAACGCCTCTTGCCGCTTTGGCGGCTTCGTAAAGCGGCAGAAAAACCGAAGCAAAACGGTGTAACAGAGCCGTTTTTTCCGCCGCCATCAGCCTAATCCGCAGCCCGCGCGCCTGCTCTACGCGCGCCATAAGATTGTTTAGCTGCGGTTGCTGATCTGCGATTGCCCTGCGGGTGTCTTTGGTTGGCAGAGCATCGATTTTCGCCACGAAAGGGGTTTTTGTCTTGGCTCCTGACAGGAAAATACCTTCGGCAGCAATCAAAGTCGCAAGGCTTGGGGCGGCAAAATCAAGCGCCGCCAATTTCGCCGCGGTTTTGACATCGGTGACAGACCCGGCTTGAAGGGCTGGCAGGATTGCGGAGATCAGATCTGCTTCTGCGCCTAGAAAGACATCGGCTAAAATCGTCTCTAATGTGGCGGTATCAGCAACATCAAACAGAGCGCGTGCCTGGGTTTCTGTCAGGTGCCGCGCGAAGCCTGCACGCTTTGCGGCAACCTGAGCCATGAGCGCGGCAAAGTCTTCCCCCGAATAGGCGCGCGCAAGGTCGGCCATCAGATCGGGTGCGCGAAATCCGGCAAGGTCTTCGATGATATTTTCGCGCAAAAGGCGGGCGGCGCGGTCGTCAAGTTCTGTGAATTGCGGCGAAACCCCAGCTTCAAGCGGAAAGCGGCGCAGCAAAGTGGCACAAAAGCTGTGGATGGTTTGAATGCGCAGCCCGCCGGGGGTTTCAATCGCGCGCGCAAACAGCTGACGCGCACGCGAAAGCGCCGGGGCGCGGTGCCCTGCCTCGTCGCCCAGTTCCGCAAGCGCTTTGTGCAGTGCGGCATCGGGCATCATTGCCCATTCGCCCAAGCGCTTGAAAAGCCGGTTCTGCATCTCGGTCGCGGCGGCTTTGGTGTAGGTTAGGCATAGAATATGCTGCGGCTCGACCCCACCCAACAGTAAACGCGCCACCCGGTCGGTGAGAACGCGGGTTTTGCCCGATCCGGCATTGGCCGAAAGCCAGACGGAATCCGCAGGTTTAGAGGCTTGGACTTGCCGTTCAGAGGCGTCATTGCGGTTCATGGCGCATCCTCTGGTCCAACGGGTTGCGGCTCTGCACGGTCTGACATCTGCCATTCGCCATAGCGCGACAGATGGTCATAGCTGCCCGCAAAGCGGCTTTCAAACAGCGCACGGCGCGCGCTATAGCCAGTGCTGCGCCGCAGGTATCTGCTGATCAATGCGATTAGTTTTTCCCAATGTTCGTCAATAATCTGCTCGGTGATCGGCGTGTCTTCCACGGATTTAGCGGCATTCAGACCGATATAGGAAATCTGATCTACCTCTGAGGGGCCCAGATCGGCAAAACCGCCTTTGTCGGCCATGACAGCTGCCAGTAGCAACTGTTTGGCAAATTGCTTTTGCTTGTCAGCCGAGGGCGGCGTGCCGGTTTTATAATCGATCAGATGCAGCTTGCCGTCGGGCAGCCTGTCGATGCGGTCCGGCGTGCCAAACAGTGTAAAGGGCAGCTCGCCAAGTTGCAGCGCACCTTGGGTTTCAACAGCCAAGGCTGTGCCACCAAGTTTGCTGTCTTGGGTCAAAAAATGATCTGCCGCGCGTTCAAGTTTCGCCAGCCACAGTGTGCGAGCTGATGGGAAGGGGGTCTCTTCCGCCAAAACCTGCTGCGCAATCTGCAACAAACGCGCGCGCGCCTGCGGTTTGGTCTCGGTTTCTGGGCGAAGTTTCACAAAACGCTCCAGCACCTCATGCACGATAATGCCACGATCCCGCGCATTTGGGGATTGGTGCAATGGGTCAAGCGGGCGCAGGCCAAGGATATATTGCGCATAAATTGCAAAGGGGTCGCGGATCAGCGTCTCGATTCGCGTGAGAGACAAGCGATCGGGCCGCGCTGTCACCGGCGGCTGTGGAGCGGGGCGTTTGGCGGGTTGAAGCCGAGGATCGCAGAGCAGGGCTTTGGGCGGGTCTTCAAGGGCGGTTGTCAGCGCAAGCCAGTCATCGCCGCGCTTGAGCATATCTTGAAGCGCTTGCGGCCCATTGCGCTGCGGCAGGCCTTGCATCAAATTGGTCAGCCGGTTCAGCCAACGACTGGGGACGGTCTCTGCCTCGGCATTGCGCAGGGCGCGGGTCAGCACCACTTGCGGCGCGGCGATAGCCTGTTGGTAGTCATGTGCCGACAGGCCGATCTGCCGTTCGGGCAATAACAGAGCCGCATCTTTGCGCATTTTGCGGTTCAACCACGGGTCGGCAGCTGGCAAGCTGGGCCAGATGCCATCGTTCAAACCGCCAAGGATCAGCAGCTCGGCACCTTGAACTCGGGCCTCAAGCGTGCCCCAAATCATGATGTTTGGATGGGCTTGGGTTGCCTCGCGGACCTCGCCTTGATGCACCAAAGATTCAAACAGATCACGGTAAGCTGCGGCGGTAAAGCTGCCGCCATGGGGGGCCTCGGCGGCCAAGGTTTCCATAAGCTTTAGCGCCTCGGCACCAGCCTCTTTCGCCCAAAGCCCACCGCTGCCCTCTGGGTCAAGCCCGCGGGCGATGCTCTCGGCGAGCAGTCGGTGGCGGCTGACATGCTCGGTTAGGGGGGCCTCTTGCACTATGTCTAGGTTGGTCAGGGCTGGAGCGAAAAAGCTGGCCCAAGTGACAGCTTCAGGGTCTTTTTGCGCGGCGGCCCAAGCCAGCAGATCAGCGGCTTGTGGAAAAGCGGGCCCCTTGCGACGCAGTTTCAGTTCGAGATCGCGGGTATGGCGCAGATGGTTGCCGCGCGCGTCACCCGACGCGGTCAGCGGGTGCTTCAGCACTGTCAGCAAACGGTCGGCGGTGAGCCTTTCCCCAAAAAGGCCAGCGATGTGGCGCAAAAACCGTCCCGGGGCCGAGAGCGCAAGCGGCCGGCCAGCAGAATCGTCGGGCAAGAGCGCCCAGCGGTCAAGGGCAGCAGTAACTTGTCGTGTGAGGTTGCGATCGGGTGAAATCAGCGCAGCCTTGGTGCCATTTTGCGCCGCTTCGCGCAGGATCATTGCGATTGCGAGCGCCTCGATGCGCTGGGTGGGGGCCTGAACCAGAGCAATTTCGGCGGTCGCAACCTGTAAATCAGGCAGGTTAGGGCCTTCTATCAGCCATTGGTCGGTGACAGGAGCTGGGCGCAGGGAGAGCGAGATTAAGCTGTTGCGATTGGCGTTAGGGGGGCTGGCGGATGTCCAAGGGTGTACGGCATGGGCTGGGATGTCGAGCAGATCCATCAGGTGCCGAAAGCGATATTGCGGATGATCTTCGGCAGTAAGCGCATCCTCCATTGCTTGCCAGACTGCGGGCGGGGTCGAGAAATCATAGCCCGGCCAGATCAGCGCGCCTTGCGGCAGTTTCGCCACCGCCTGCATGAGCAAAGCCGTGGTGCCGCGCGAGCCCGTGGAGCCCGCAATGATGATCGGATCCATCGGCGGAGCCACGCTCCAGCGATGGGAAAGGCGCAAAACGGCTTGGCGTTGCAGCGCCTCTTTGTCTAAAGTTTCGGCGAAGACTGGCGCGATAATACGCAGAAAAGCTTGAGTTCTTTCCCAATGTTTAGAGTGGTTAGAGACATCCAGAGTGGCAATGGCTTCGGGCTGCACCCCCTCTCCTTGGATCTCGTCCATCAAAAGCGCAAGGCTGTCGGCAAGGTCGTAAAGCGCCGAGCGGGGTGCAAGATCGGGTTGGGAATCTAGCAGTTTGGCGATCAGTTCGGCCAGTTGCAGGCGGCGGCGCAGGGGCGGAATCGGTTGCGGGAGGGCCAGCAGCGGGTCTGCCACCAGGTCAGTGACCAACCGGAGTTTTGGCAGAAAACGCGGCTCTGACGCGGCAAAAAGCGTTTCAACTCGCCGCAGCATCCGCGCAGTGTTGAGGTAGAGCGTCACACGAGCCATTGCCTCGGGTGGTTGATCGGCCAAGCGTTGTGTCAGACCGCGCACCACTTCGGCAGGAAAATCGCAGCCGGGTGGCAGAGCGAAAATGTGGTTTTTGTTAAACATGCAGTAGGCTTTCGGCGAGGGCTATGCCCTCGGGCCGCCCGACGTCGCACCAGCCGCCCTGATGCAGAATGCCGTAGGCCCGTCCTTGTTCGATCATTTGATCCCAGATGGTATTGAGACTAAATACTGTCTCTGAAAAATCGAAAACCAGCTCTGTCTTAAGAATTTGCGCTCCAAGGTAAACGGGGGCTTTGGCGCCTTTCGCGCGGGTGATGCGGTTGGTATCATCCAGCAGAAAGTCGCCCGTGCCATTGTGCCCAAGCGCCTGATCTTGTGGCAGAAGCAGCAAAAGCGCATCCATCCGCGCAGGATCCCAAGCAGCCAGCAATTGCTTGATCGGGTTTTGCCCTGTCCAGACTGCGTCGGTGTTCAGGGTGATCACAGGCGTTTTGCCAAGATGCTTTGCCGCGGCTTTCAACCCGCCCCCAGTATCGAGGATCTGCGGGATTTCATACGAAAACTTGATGCTACGCCGCTGTAAATGCTGTTCAATTTGCTCACCAAGATAGTGCAGGTTCACGGTTATATCCGTGATGCCGGCCGTCTCCACGACGCTAAGAGCATGATCAATAAGAGGTTTTCCGGCCACATTAACCATTGGCTTGGGTTGATGCGCTGTCAACGCTCCCATACGGGTGCCAAATCCTGCTGCATAGAGCATTACCGAAACTGGGCGCATTGCGAGCCTATCTTTTGTAGGGCTTCAGGGCTGGGTGATGGAAGAAGTTTTGCACAGATTGCAGCAAGCGGTGCAAGTTCGGGCGCGGCAAGGTTGCGTTGCAACTGCCCCCAGACCCGCGGCAATAGGGCAAGATAGCCAGATTTGCCGCCGTGCAGGCAAAGTCGCGCGAAAATCCCAAGGATGCGCAATGCCCGTTGCGCACCCAGGCAGGCATAACTGGCTTGAAAATCCGCCTCAGACCCACCTTGCAGCTGCAAGAACTGATGCTGCATTGCGATTTCGGTTTCACGTGAAACATCGCGGCGGGCGTCTTGCAGCAGCGAGACCAGATCATAGCCGGGCTGGCCAAGCTGCGCGAGCTGGAAATCCAGCAGCCCAACGCGCGCAAGGCCCAGACGTTCTGGCAACCATAACAGGTTTTCGGCATGAAAATCGCGTAAAATCAGCACCCGCGGTCCATCAGCAAAGTCTGTCATCGCCTCTGTCAATATTGCTTTGAAATCATCCTTTTCACCGCTGTCACCCATGATTGCAAAACGATACCAGTCCAGTGCAAAGCAGCCGGCTTCTGCCCAATCTTGCGCAGAAAGATTGGGCAGATCAGCAGGTGGCGCAGCCCTTTGTAAATGCACCAAAACCGCCGTTGCAGCCGTATAGAGACGGTTTTCAATGGAAATATCCTGCTCTAACAGGCGCGCAAACAGGGCGTCACCCAGATCTTCTAAAAGCAGATATCCATTTGCCAAATCCTGCGCCAAACAGCGTGGTGAAGAGAGGCCCAGCTCGCTGAGATGCGTCGCAATCTTCAGAAAATCGGCAGGATCGTCACCTTTTCCTGGGGGGGCATCCATCAAGACCGCAGTCTGATCTCCCCGCCTGAGCCGCTCATAGCTGCGATCTGAGGCATCGCCGGCAAGAAACTGCCGGTTCGCATCGCCCCAGCCCGCGGTCTGCAAAAACTGATCTGACGGCAAACGCGCTGTCATCGCACCCAATCCTCGACGAGATCTGCACGCAAAGCCCCGCGATCTGTAAAGCGGATTTCGGCCATCCGACCCTCGGATTTGCTGGCAAAACCAATCCAAATTGCTTGCTTTGGCACGAATTTACCCAGCCGATCTGGCCATTCCACCAAACAGATTGCTGTCGAAAACGCCTCCTCCAGCCCCAGTTCCAGCACCTCATCCGGATGCGACAAGCGGTAAAGGTCGCTGTGCCAAATCTCGACATCCGCTTGATAGGTCTGCACCAAAGTAAAGCTCGGTGAGGGAACATCCTCGGCCCGCCCGAGCCTTGCGCGAATAAAAGCGCGTGCGAAATGGCTTTTGCCCGCGCCAATCGGCCCCGAAAGCAGCAGTGTATCCCCAATCTGCGCACGCTTGGCGAACCAAGCGCCAAGCGCTGTCGTTGCCTCTTCCGAGGGCAGAAAAATACAAAGTGGTGCCATTTGATCCATAGGCGCGAGTCTAGCCTGCCCACCGCGCACCGCAAGATAGGATCGTTAGCGGCGTTGCTGCTTTGCGCGCGGCGCGAGCTTGGTCGGCAGTGCTTGAGTGACCGGTTGCACCCGAAACCGCGCCAGCGTCGCGCCTCCCGCCAGAGGCGCAAACTCACAGTCAAGCAGCCTGCCGTCCAGCAACCGCGCCTCGGCGTGCCAAGCCTCGCGGTCGCCGATCGTGGCCACATAATCCTCGACCTCGGCCCAAAGTCCGCTTGGTGGCGACAGGCTGCGCCAATGTGCGCTCAGACTGCGCAAGCTGCAATCGCTGACCCACGCGCTGGGATTATGACCCCAAAGTTGGGCATAGGCCGCGTTCGACATCACCAAAAGCCCCGCCTGATCAAAGACCGCGATGGCATCTTCCAGCTGATCAATCACCGATTGTCCCAGTTCCAGATCGGCTCGAAACCGCCGCGTTCGCAGCATTTCGGTTGAGATATCTTCGATCATCAAGGCAATCGCGCCATTCGGGTGGGGCCGGCCGACAACCTTATAGGTCTGCCCATCTGGCAGGTTCCAAGTTTCTTCATAAAGCCCCGAAGCCGCTGCTTTTTCCATCTCACTCAGCTGTCGCCGCCAACCGCGATAGTCTTTCGGTTCTGGCAACATCTTTCGATCCCTCATCGCATCCAGAACCGAAAGAAGCGTCGGCCGCATCGAAAGAAAATCAGCTGGAAGCTGGGTTAAATCCAGCAAAGCTGGGTTAAACAGCTGTAATTTACGATCGGCGTCGAAAATCGCCAAGCCAATTGGCAATTGGGCAAAGGTTTTCGTAAAGGTTTGCATGAAATCGCGCAAAGCGGTCTCGGCCTGAACCGCGCCATCTGCCTGAACCGCATAGCGCAGCCAGCCCAGCGTTTCGACTTTGCTTGAAATCGTAAACCAAGCTTGCTGGCCCGAGGGCAGCTTCAGGTTTTGCCGATGATCGTTCAGATCTTTTTGGCTGGTTGCCGGGGTGAACAGCCTTGGTAAGGGCCAGCCCAACTCGCGGCCTTCCGTCAGAACAGCGCAAGATTGCAGCAAATAGGGTCCATTCGCCCAGATCACCTCTCCCGCGCCGTTTTCGCGCCAAACCAGCAGGGGGGCGGCCGCAATCGCATCGCGCAGCATGCTCAGTTCCTCTAGCACCGCGCGCTGGATCAAGGGATCACTGCCCTGCGTTGCCCCGCTTGCGGCATCCCTCAGCTCGAGTTGACTCAGGCCGCCTCGATGTTCTGCCCGCAGGGTCAAGGCAGGACTGGCGCAGCGCGAGGCGAGGTCAAAGCTGCCTAGCTCTGGCAGTCGTAAAAGCTGCGCCTCCAGTCCGTCAAAGCGTGGCGCAAGAAAGGCCATCAGCTTTTCCCACTCTGTGCCCGGCGCCTGACTGGCCGCAAGCAATCCGCGCGCCTCAGGCGTGCTGTCGATCAGGCTTTCACCGTCAAACAAAAAGATCGCCGCGCGGGTCTCGTCGGTAAAAATGCTTTTTTCAAAACCAACCACCTGACTGTGCGAAAACCAAAGCGCCAAAATCCCCACCGCCGCAGCAACAAGCCCTGCGGAGAGTGCGGCAAAAAATATTTGCCAATCCATCCTTGTCTTCCAATCGCGCCGTTAAAAATTCGCTCGTTAAGATTAACGACATCTTCGTTAACGGTCGGTTAAAGAACGGAGCAGAAGCGACGCTAGGTGCATTAAGGCTCGATCACTTGATTAAGCCCCAAACCTGCACGGCTTTCGGCAATAATCACCGCGTTTGGCCAGACCACCTCGACAATCGCGCCGCTGCGCTCGGGCCGTTCTTCGGGTTGCAAAAACGGGTCGCTGCCATTGGCGAAAGACAATTCTGCCCCCGTTCGCTCTAGCAAGGTCTTGGCAATAAACAGCCCCAGCCCCATGCCCTCATAGCCTGGTCGGCTCAGGTCGCGCGGATCGCGCCGCGAGCGCACAAAGGGGTCGCCGATGCGGCCAATCACCTGTGAGGGATAGCCCGGCCCGTCATCGACAATCAAAATCCGCAAGCGGCTGTCGCTATAGTGCGCATCGATCCAGACCCTGTCCCGCGCAAAATCGACGGCATTCTGCACCAAATTGCGCAGACCGTGAATAAGCTCGGGGCGGCGCAGAATTTCAGGTTCACGCAGCCCCGATTGCGCCGCAGCGGTCACCGAAAAGTGAACCGTTTTGCCGCGATCCAGATGCGGCTCTGCCGCTTCGCGCAGCACCGCCGAGAGCAAGCCCTGCCGCATATGCAGATCGTCCTTGCCCGCCTTGCCCATAGACCGCAAAATGTCGCGGCAGCGATCCGCCTGGTCTCGGATCAGTAAAACATCTTCCGCCAAGTCTGGCTGATCGGAAAGCTCGTCAATCAATTCAGTGCTGACCAGCTTTATTGTCGCAAGCGGTGTGCCCAACTCATGCGCCGCCGCAGCGATCACGCCGCCCAGATCGGTCAGCTTTTGTTCCCGTGCCAAGGCCATTTGCGTTGCCAAAAGCGCATCCGACATAGATCGCATCTCGCTTGAGATTCGGCGCGAATAGACACTTAAAAAGCCAATACCAATCAAAAGCGCGATCCAAAATCCAAAAGCAAACAGCTCGGGGATAGCAAAGTCGCTGCCGTCGCGATAACGCAGTGGTAGGTTCTTGACCGCAATCAGCGTCACAATGCCTGCGGCCAAAATCCCCAATACAATCGTGCTGCGCAGCCGCAGAGCCGTGGCCGAGACAATCACCGGTGCAAGGATCAGCAGCGCAAAAGGATTGGTCAGGCCGCCGGTCAAAAACAGCAAAAACCCAAGCTGCGCCAGATCGAAGACCAGCGTCAGCATGGCTTCCCCCTCGCTCAGACGCTTGTTCGCTGGGAAAATAAACACAGCCAGCAGGTTGGCAATAATCGCTAAACCTATGGCAAGAAAGCACAGGCCAAGCGGCAGCTGAAGCGCGAAATACTGGGTTGCCACCGCAAGCGCCGCAAGCTGGCCAAAAATTGCAGTCCAGCGCAGCAAAATAAGTGTCCGCAGCCGCAGCCAATCATTCTGCTCGGTGCGAAAATCATCACTTTGGGTGAAAATGTCACGGGGGTTTGACATGGTCAGCTCTGGCCTTTTGCGCGGGTTTCAGGTTCTAACAAAGCCCATAGACGCGAAATTTCCGCGCAACCATGGAGGTGAGGGCAATGCTAAAGGTTTATTCCGCGCTGGCAATTGCAGCAGTGGCCGGTCTGCTGGGCGGGACAGCGCTTATGGTCTGGAACCAGCAAAGCAATGATCGCTTTGCCGAATGCCGAAGCGCAACCGTTGCAGGTGGCAGTGGCGCGATTGGTGGCGCTTTCACGCTGATCGACAGCACTGGCAAGACCGTCACCGATAAAGAGGTTCTGGCCAAGCCTTCGCTTGTTTATTTTGGCTACAGCTTTTGCCCCGATGTCTGCCCCTTGGACAATGCCCGCAACGTCGAGGCTGTCGATCTGCTGGCAGACAAAGGCTATGATGTGACGCCTGTGTTCATCACCATTGATCCCGCACGCGATACGCCCGCCGTGGTTAAGGAATTCAGCGCCAACCTAAGCCCAAAGATGGTTGGTCTCACTGGCACCGAAGATCAGATTAAGGCCGCATCAAAAGCCTATAAAACCTATTTCAAGAAACAAGATAGCAGTGATCAATATTATCTGATGGATCACTCTACCTTTACTTATCTAATGTTGCCCGGGACAGGCTTTGCTGATTTCTTTGGTCGAGACGATACGGCGCAACAAATGGCCGATCGCACGGCTTGTTTTATTGATCACAGTTGACAGCTTATTTGACCAAGACAGCATTGCGACCTAGATATGGTCAGAGTGGAATGTGAGGGAACTTATGACTGAAGATCTTGGCGTAGAGCTGGGGCCGGATCGGTCTTTGCTTTTGGTTGATGACGACGAGGCTTTTGTAAAAAGGCTTGCAAAGGCAATGGAAAAGCGTGGTTTTGCACCTGAAACTGCAAGTTCGGTTGCCGCAGGTCGTGCAATTGCGATGGCGCGTCCGCCGGCCTATGCCGTCATTGATCTGCGGCTTGAAGATGGCAATGGGTTAGATGTCGTCGAAACGCTGCGCGAGCGTCGCCCAGATAGCCGGATCGTAGTTTTAACGGGCTATGGTGCAATTGCGACGGCGGTTGCTGCTGTTAAATTCGGCGCGACAGATTATCTTTCAAAACCCGCTGACGCGAATGACATCACAAATGCCCTTTTGGCTAAGGGCGCAATGATGCCGCCACCGCCAGAAAACCCGATGTCGGCCGATCGTGTGCGTTGGGAACACATCCAGCGCGTGTATGAGATGTGTGATCGCAACGTATCTGAAACTGCGCGCAGACTTTCAATGCATCGCAGGACTTTGCAAAGAATCCTTGCAAAGCGCAGCCCGAAATAGAATTATTGATTGATTAAATTAAATCACTTACTAAAAGACATGATGATGTAAAAAGGATGTCAACTTGACTATTGATATTAACGATCTCTCCCTTAAGGAACTGAAAGATTTACAATCCCAAGTTGCTAAGGCTATTTCTTCTTTTGAAGACCGTAAGCGCAAAGAAGCTATTGCAGAACTTGAAGAAATTGCTCGCGCCAAGGGGTTTTCCCTTGCCGATTTGGCTGGGGTTACCGTACCACGCAAACGCTCCCCAGCGGTTGCAAAATACGCGAATCCAGATGATTCGTCTGACACCTGGTCTGGCCGCGGACGCAAGCCTCGTTGGTTCAATGAGGCTTTGGCTGCCGGAAAAACACCAGAAGAGTTGTCGCTTTAAAGGATTTGGGCCGCAACATGCGGCCCTTTTTCATTTTACCCTATCGCCACAAGCAGCTGGCTGTGACGGTTTATAAAATCTTCGCGCACAATTGTGGGCGCGCGAAGATGAATTTTTAAGCCCCGCAAAACCGAAGTCTCGGGCTTGCCAAACAGCTTATTTGCTTCGCTTTCGCTAAAACCTGCGATTTGTACTGCTTCTAACCAAGCCGAAACTTTATCCGCCGCCTTGATCGCCTTTTTTATTTCAACAGGCAGCACCGCTGGCAGCCCAAAGCGAATATGCACCGCTGCGGTCAGCCGCAGATCAAGCTCGCCATAGCTTTGCCCAATCGCGGCTTTTACTGGGCTAATCATATCGCCAATCACATATTCTGGCGCGTCGTGCAAAAGCGCAGCAAGCTGCCATCTTGGCGAGGTGGCGGTTTGGCGGCTAAAAATCTGCTCGACCAAAAGCGAATGCTCGGCCACCGAATAGGGCCAATCGCCCCGCGTCTGGCCATTCCAACGCGCGACAAAGGCCAGACCATGCGCGATATCGTCAATCTCGATATCCATCGGGGTTGGATCCAGCAGATCAAGCCTGCGCCCTGACAGCATGCGTTGCCACGCCCGCGGCTGTTTCGGCATCAGCTTTTGCCTGCAAAGGCTTCAACATCGTGGATTTTCCCAGCAATAATCATCACATCTCCGTGTCGCACCATGGTTTCGGGCTGGCCATAGGTGAAATCTTCGCCCGGCCGTTTGATGCCCACCACGGTGACATTATAGCGCTGGCGCAGCGCGCTTTCCTGTAAGGTTTTGTCGATGCTGTCTTGCGGGGCATGGGCTTGGGCGATGGCAAAATCGTCGTCAAAGGTAATATATTCCATCAGTTTCGAGGTTACCAAATGCGCCACCCGCTCGCCCATCAGCTTTTCGGGCTGGATAACGTGATGCGCGCCGGTGCGCTGCAAAATCCGGCCATGGCGTTCATTGATTGCCTTGGCCCAAATGTCAGGCACTCCCAGTTCCGACAGTGCCAAAACCGACAGGATCGAGGCCTCAAGATCTGACCCGATCGCCACCACCGCATGGGTAAAATTGCCGACGTTCAGCTGCCGCAGCGTTTCAACCGAGGTGCTATTGGCCTGCACCATATGCGTCAGCGTGCCCGACATTTCCTGCACCAACTCGGCATTCTCGTCGATGCCCAGCACCTCGTGGCCCAGCTGCGCCAGACTGGTCGCCACCGATTTGCCAAAGCGGCCCATGCCGATCACGACCACGGAATCGTCTCTCGACTCGGCTTTGCGGCCAAACAGTTTACCCAACAATTGGACGTTCCTCCGGATAGTGATAGCTGGCCCGACGATAGCGCAGCGCCAAGGCCACGGCCACGGTGATGGTGCCGACGCGGCCAATAAACATCAAACAAATCAGCACCACCTGCGCTGCTGGCGGGAAAAGCGCTGTTGCATTCATTGAAAGCCCGACATTGGCAAAGGCCGAGATCGCCTCGAACACCACCTGCCGCAGCGGCAGATCCGACAGGATCCGCAATGCCATGATGCCCGCAAACAGCATCCCCACCGCCAGCACCAAGACCGAAAGCGCCTCTCGCTGAACGATCGCGGACACCTTGCGGCCAAAGGCGGTCAGATCCTGATTGCCGCGCACCTCGTGCCAGACTGCTAGGACCAAAATCGCTAGAGTAGAGACTTTAATCCCTCCTGCCGTCGAAGCCGAGCCACCACCGATCAGCATCATGCCATAGGTCAACAACAGGCTTTCTTCGGTCATGGCGGTCATGTCCAAAGTGTTCATGCCACAAGAGCGCGCCATAAAACCGTGATAGGCGGCATTCACCAAGCGTTCTTGCAGCGGCAAAAGCCCAAGGGTTTGCGGATTGCTCCATTCAAACCCCGCGGTCAGCACGAAAGACAGCGCAAAAAGCGCGCCTGTGGTGATCAGCGTCAATTTGCTGTGCAGCGACAGTTTGTGCTGTGACCCGTGCAAATGGCGCAGGTCGTAATAGACTGGCAGACCAAGCCCGCCGATCAGCACCGCCACCATGATTGCGATCAACAGCCAAGGGTCGTGGATAAAGGATGCCATGCCGCCCGGGTAGATCGAAAAACCAGCATTTGTAAACGCGGCACTTGCGTTAAACATCGCCTGCCAAAGCGCAGCAGGCAAGCCAAGGCCACGACCCAGAAAATGCGGCACCATCACGCTTGCGACCAAAAGCTCGACCGTCAGCATCACACCGATGGCCAGCGTCAGCACCGCTTTCACATCGCCCATCACGATGCCGCGGCTTTCGGTTGTCACCATAATCTGCTGCGTTAGGCTCAGTTTCCGCGACACCATCAGCACCAGCAGCGTCGAGCTGGTCATGATGCCCACGCCGCCAATCTGAAACAGCGCAAAGATCACAGCCTCACCAAACAGCGACCAATGCTTGGCGGTATCCACAACAACCAGACCCGTCACCGCCACCGCAGAGGTGGCCGTAAATAGCGCCTGCAAAACACTGGTCTCACCCGAGCCCGCTTGCGAGATCGGCATCCTCAGCAGCGCAGTGCCCAACAAGATCACCAGCAAAAACGCCGTTGGAACCAGCCGCGCAGGGGTTCTAAACCAGGTCCACATCATTCCTCCGACACTCGCCCTGTGGCAATAGCATCGCTTTGCGTCAAAAGCGAGGTTTTGGCGCAGGCATGTCACATTGCTTAAAAGCCCTGTTCATGCTACCTGCGCGGCAAAATAGAAGTCATCTAGGTAGAGATATGGACTATATCGTTAAAGACATCGCCTTGGCCGATTATGGCCGCAAAGAATTGACCATCGCCGAAACCGAAATGCCGGGCCTGATGGCCTGCCGCGAAGAGTTCGGCGCTTCAAAGCCTTTGAAAGGCGCGCGTATTGTTGGCTCGCTGCATATGACGATTCAGACCGCTGTCTTGATCGAAACGCTGGTCGAGCTGGGCGCCGATGTGCGCTGGGCATCTTGCAACATTTTCTCGACCCAAGACCACGCCGCAGCTGCCATTGCAGCAGGCGGCACGCCGGTTTTTGCGGTAAAAGGCCAGTCGCTGGCTGAACATTGGGATTATCTTGACCGCTCCTTCATGTTCCCCGAAGGCGCGAATATGATCCTGGACGATGGCGGCGATGCGACGCTGTACGTTTTGCTTGGCGCACGGATGGAAGCCGGCGAAGATGTGCTTTCGGTGCCCTCTTCCGAAGAAGAAGTCGTGATCAAAGCGCAGATCCAAAAGCGGATGAAAGAATCCCCCGGTTGGTTCGCCAAAACCAAAGCCGCGATCAAAGGCGTGTCCGAAGAAACCACCACCGGCGTTCACCGTCTTTATGATCTGCACAAAAAGGGCGAGCTGCCTTTCCCTGCAATTAACGTCAACGATTCGGTCACCAAGTCGAAGTTCGACAATAAATACGGCTGCAAAGAAAGCCTCGTCGACGGCATTCGCCGCGCCACCGATACGATGATGGCAGGCAAAGTTGCCGTGGTTTGCGGTTACGGCGATGTCGGCAAAGGTTCGGCCGCCAGCCTGCAAGGCGCTGGTGCCCGCGTCAAGGTCACCGAAGTGGATCCGATCTGCGCGCTGCAAGCCGCGATGGATGGCTTTGAAGTTGTGCTGCTGGAAGACGTCGTCGCAAGCGCCGATATCTTTATCACCACCACCGGCAACAAAGACGTGATCCGCATCGAGCATATCCGCGAGATGAAAGACATGTCGATCGTCGGCAACATCGGCCACTTTGACAATGAAATCCAAGTTGCGGCGCTGAAAAACCACAAGTGGACCAATATCAAAGACCAAGTCGATATGATCGAAATGCCCTCGGGCGCGCGGATCATCCTGCTGTCCGAAGGCCGCCTGTTGAACCTTGGCAATGCCACCGGCCACCCTTCCTTTGTGATGTCGGCCTCTTTCACCAACCAAGTTCTGGCGCAGATCGAACTTTGGACCAACGGCAGCAACTATCAGCCCGGCGTCTATATTCTGCCGAAAGAGCTGGACGAAAAAGTTGCCCGTCTGCATCTGAAGAAAATAGGTGTGAAACTGACTGAATTGCGCAAAGATCAGGCCGACTATATCGGCGTTAAAATCGAAGGCCCGTTCAAGGCCGAGCATTACCGCTACTAAAT
>NZ_DAIPZF010000003.1:0-1732 GCF_036782355.1 Cypionkella sp. | reverse complement strand
ACAGAACACGTGTGGTGCTGAGGGAGCACGTGGGGTGGAAGGGGGTCCTTTAGGGGTAATGGGCCCCCTTTTCCAAAATTACGGCGCAGTTCCGCCCATTTCGCAAATGATCTGCCACTCTTCCTGCGTCACAGGCTGCACCGAAAGCCGTGCGTTTTTCACCAGAACCATATCCTGCAAGCCCACCGTTGCTTTGCATTGCTCCATCGTCACGGGTTTTGCCAAGGCTCGGACCGCGCGGATATGCACACAATCCCAGCGCGGATCCTCTGTCGTGCTGTCAGGCACAGAGAGCTTGCAGACCTCGACAATGCCAACGATCTCTTTGCCGATGTTGGAATGATAGAAAAATCCCAGATCGCCCAGCTGCATGGCCCGCATATTGTTGCGGGCCTGATAGTTGCGCACGCCGCCCCATTCCTCGCCCAGATCGCCCTTGGCAAGCTGGTCGTGCCAGCCCCAAGTGTCTGGCTCGGATTTGAACAGCCAAAACTTCATCCGATAACCTTTTTCCACTCGGTAATTGTTACCGAACTAAACAGCCCAGCCAAAGCATAGGGGTCATTCGCGGCCCAATCCTGTGCTGCGGCCAGGTTTTCGACATTCACCACCACAAGGCTGCCGGTCATCTGGCCTTCGGGGCTCAGGAAAGGCCCGGCCATTTCCACAACGCCCGTCGCCTCGATATAGCCAAGGTGGGCGCTGCGATTATCAAGGCGAATTTGCAGGTGGTCGGGTTTATCAAGGCAGATCAAAGCAGCACGCATGGGTTACTCCTGTTTTAATGGACGAGACAGCAGGGCGGACATCGCCTGCGGCAGAGTTATAGTTTGCCCGATCAACGCGGCAATCATATCGGTGATCGGCATTTCGATATTGGTCTTTTTGGCGATGTTAGAGACTGCTTTTGCCGTCGCAGCCCCTTCGACAGTGATCGAAGCGTCAAAGCCAGTGCCGCTGCCCAAAGCCTGACCATAGCGGAAGTTACGCGACTGCGCCGAGGTGCAGGTCAGCACCAGATCGCCAAATCCCGACAGACCGGCAAGCGTTTCGGCCTCGGCGCCATGGGCGATGGCAAAGCGCGTCATTTCGGCATAGCCGCGCGCCATCAGCGCCGCGCGCGCCGAATCGCCCAGGCCCGCGCCAATCACCACGCCGGCCGCAATCGCGATCACATTCTTTAACGCGCCACCCAGTTCCGCCCCGATGATATCTTCGCTGCGATACAGTCGCAGCGCAGGCGTCGACAGCAGGTTTTGCAGCGCCTCGCCGTCGTGGCAGGCCAGCGTCAGCGCGGTGGGCAGTCCCTTGGCGATGTCGCTGGCAAAGCTGGGTCCGGTCAGAATGCCAACGCGCGCATCAGGACAAGCCGCCGCGATCAATCCGGCTGGGCCTTGCAAGCTGGTCAGATCGACCCCTTTGCAACAGGCGACCAAAACGTGACCGTTCAAGCGCGGCTCGGCGCCCAACAGCCCGCGCAGCGCCTGCATCGGCACCGCTAGTAAGATCGCCTTTGCACCCAGAATATCGTCTATTTCCGCTGTAACAGAGACAGATTCAGGAAAGCCAATGCCCGGCAATCGCGCTGCATTCATTCGCGCTTTGCGCATCGTGGCGACATGATGCGCATCCCGCGCCCAAAGCCGCACATCGCGGCCTTCGCGCCCCAAGGCGACCGCAAGAGCCGTGCCAAAAGCGCCTGCGCCAAGGATGCCGATCACGACTTTGCCCC
>NZ_DAIPZF010000002.1:39638-164049 GCF_036782355.1 Cypionkella sp. | reverse complement strand
CAAGCCGGATGCGCTGGCTTTCGCCGCCCGAAAGCGTGCCCGCCGCGCGCGACAACGTCAGGTAATTCAGCCCGACATTGACCAAAAACCCCAGCCTTTCTCGAATTTCTTTCAAAATTGCCTTGGCGATTTCGTTCTTTTGCTTGCCCAAAGTCTCGGGCACGCCGCCGATCCAATCAAAGGCCTCGAAGATCGACATCTGCACCACTTGGCCAACATGCAGGCCCGCGATTTTCACCGCCAAAGCCTCGGGCTTCAGCCGGTAGCCGCCGCAGGTGCCGCAGGGGCGGTTGTTCTGAAACCGCTCCATCTCGTCACGGCTCCAGGCGGAATCGGTCTCGCGGTAGCGCCGCTCCATATTCGGCATAACACCTTCAAAGACCCGGCTGACCGAATAGATCCGCCCGCCCTCGTCATAGCGAAACGGAATCTCTTCGCCCCCCGAGCCTTGCAGGAACACCGCCTTGACCTTTTCAGGCAGATCCTTCCATTTGGTCTTTTTATCAAAGCCATAGTGCTTGGACATCGCCTCGATGGTCTGGGTGAAATAGGGGCTTTTCGACTTGGCCCAAGGCGCAATCGCCCCGCCCAGCAGCGTCAGGTTCTGGTCGGGCACCACAAGGCGCTCGTCAAAAAACAGCTCCATCCCCAGCCCGTCACAGACCGGACAAGCACCCAAAGGCGCGTTAAAGGAAAACAGCCGCGGCTCGATCTCGGGGATGGTAAAGCCCGAAACCGGGCAGGCGAATTTCTCGGAATAGGTGATGCGCTCGGCCTCGCCCTCGCCTTCGGCCGGGGCAGTTTCAATCACCGCGATGCCTTCGGCAAGGTTTAGCGCTGTGCGAAAACTATCGGCCAACCGCGTCTCAAGCCCCTCGCGCACCACGATGCGATCAACCACCACATCGATGTTGTGACGCAGCTTTTTGTCCAGAACCGGCGGCTCTTCCAGCTCGTAAAATGCGCCGTTGACCTTGATGCGCTGAAAGCCCTGCTTGCGCAGATCAAGGAATTCTTTGCGGTATTCGCCTTTGCGGTCGCGCACAATCGGCGCCAGCAGATAGGCGCGGGTGCCTTCGGCCATCGCCATCACGGCATCGACCATATCTTGCACCTGCATCGCGGTGATCGGCTTGCCGGTCGCGGGGCTATAGGGGGTGCCGACACGCGCGAACAGCAGGCGCAGATAGTCGTAAATCTCGGTCACAGTGCCCACGGTCGAGCGCGGGTTTTTCGAGGTGGTCTTTTGTTCAATCGAAATCGCAGGCGAAAGGCCCGAGATATGATCGACGTCAGGTTTGCCCGCCATATCAAGGAATTGCCGCGCATAGGCCGAAAGACTTTCGACATAGCGACGCTGGCCTTCGGCATAGATGGTGTCAAAAGCCAAAGAGGATTTGCCCGACCCCGACAGCCCGGTGATCACCACCAGCTGATCGCGCGGAATGTCCACATTGACGTTTTTCAGATTATGCTCGCGCGCGCCGCGCACTTCGATAAATTTCTGCTCTGCCATAGCCCACCTTAAGTTTGGCTATAGATAGGCGGGATTTGGCGAGTCTCCAATCGAATTATGTGAACGAAAGATGAACGCAGGCGAAGAATGTGGAAAACTTACGCAAGAGGCTTTACACATTCTGAAAGTCGAATATATAGGGGGCAGGTTTTCAAAGAAAGCATCCCCATGTCACAGATCACTGCAAAAGACGCCATCGCCAAGGCTGCAAAGGGCGAAATCACCGTATTGGACGTGCGCGAGGCCAATGAGTTGGCCGCAAGCGGCAAGGCCGCAGGCGCTGTGCATATTCCGCTGGCGCTGGTCGCCTTGCAAGCTGCGGAAAAACTGCCCGCAGGCAAGCCGATTGCGGTATATTGCGCCGTGGGCGGCCGCGCCGGCATGGCCGCGCAAGCGCTGGCAGGCATGGGGTTCGAAGTGCACAACATCGGCGGTTTTGGCGATTGGGCCAATGCAGGCGGGCCGGTCAGCCGCTAAGGCATAAAAAAAAGGCAGGGGGCCTGCGCCCCCTGCCCATCGATTGTCTCTGCGGCCGTTTAGATATGCAGCGCGCGCCCATAGGCATCCAGAACCGACTCGTGCATCATCTCGGACAGGGTCGGATGCGGGAAGACGGTGTTCATCAGGTCTTCTTCGGTGGTCTCAAGCGCGCGACCGATGACATAGCCTTGGATCAGCTCGGTCACTTCGGCACCAATCATATGCGCGCCCAACAGCTCGCCGGTTTTGGCGTCGAAAATCGTCTTGATAAAGCCCTCGGCCTCGCCCAAAGCAATCGCCTTGCCGTTGCCAATGAAGGGAAAGCGGCCGACTTTAAGCTCGAAGCCAGCCTCTTTTGCCTTGGCCTCGGTCATGCCGACGCTGGCGACCTGCGGATGGCAATAGGTGCAGCCAGCAATCGAGCCGGGCTTGATCGGATGCGGATGGCCGCCCGCGATCAGCTCGGCCACCATCACGCCTTCGTGGCTGGCCTTATGCGCAAGCCATGGCGCGCCTGCGATATCGCCAATGGCGTAAAGCCCCTCGACGCCGGTGCGGCAGAATTCATCGGTGACGACATGGGTGCGGTCGATCTTAACGCCCAAAGCCTCTAGCCCAAGGTTTTCGATATTGCCGATGATGCCGACGGCCGAGATCACCGTGTCAAATTCCATCGTCGTGGTGCCCTTGGCGTCTTCCAGATGCGCCGTCACCTTGCCGTTGCCGCGGTCCAGCTTTTTGACCGTGGTTTTCTCAAGAATTTTCATGCCCTGTTTGACAAAGGCCTTTTTGGCAAAGGCGCTGACTTCGGCGTCTTCCACCGGCAGCACGCGGTCCATCACTTCGACAACCGTGGTATCTGCACCCAAGGTGTTGAAAAAGCTTGCAAATTCAATACCAATCGCGCCGGATCCGATCACCAGCAGCTTTTTCGGCATGCGTTTGGGCTGCAAAGCGTGGCGATAGGTCCAGACCAGATCGCCGTCTGCCTCAAGACCCGGCAGCTCGCGCGCCCGCGCGCCGGTGGCAAGGATGATGGATTTCGCGGTCAGCTCTTCGACACCCTTGGCGGAGGTGACCGAAACCTTGCCCTTGGCGGGCAGCGTGGCCTCGCCCATAAAGACGGTGACTTTGTGCTTTTTCATCAGATGGCCGATGCCGCCCGAAAGCTGCTTTGCCACCCCGCGCGAGCGCGCAACCACAGCGTTAAGGTCATAGGAAATGCCGGTCGCGGCAAGGCCAAATTCCTTGGCGCGGTGCATCAGGTGAAACACCTCGGCCGAGCGCAACAGCGCCTTGGTCGGGATACAGCCCCAGTTCAGGCAAATGCCACCAAGGTTTTCACGCTCGATAATGGCGACCTTCTGGCCAAGTTGCGACGCCCGAATTGCGGCAACATAGCCGCCGGGGCCTGCGCCGATTACGATCACATCAAAGTTTTGAGCCGCCATCTTTCCCTCCTCAGAAAAAGTAGTTTGCCATTAAACTATTTTTCAAATCCGCGCAACAATGCAGGCGCCGCAGGGCTATGCGTCTGGTGCATGGCTTGATTTCAGCCCCCGCACAATCGCGCCATAGCCGCCGTTTTCCAGAAATTCGGCCTCTTCTGCCGTCATCTTGCGCCCCAAAGCCGCGTTTCGAAACGGAAAGCGGCCAAAGCGAGCGATGATCGCCTGATGTGCCTTGGCGTGCAGCGCCATATCGGGCACCGAGGCCAAACGGGTTTCCATATAGCTGACGGCAAGCGCCTGGTCGGCCGGATCTTCGGAATGCTCGAACGGCATATAGAAGAATTGGCGTTCAGGTTCAGGGGCTTGCAGATCCCAGCCCTCGGCCACGGCCTTGCGGGCTGCTGCACGCGCACGGGCATCGGTGGCAAAGGCAAGCGCGTCGCCGCGGTGGATATTGCGGGCCATCTGGTCGCAGATAATCAGATAGGCCAGCGTGCCCGCAGGCCCGTCGACCCAATGCTCGATGCCGTCACTATGGGCGGCCTGCCACAGATCGCCAAACCGCGCCGCGATTTCCGCGTCCAGCTCTTCACTGCCCAGATACCAGCCCTCGGGGCCAATATCGCCAAGCCAGAAATCCAGCACTTCAATCGGATCAGACATAACACACCTCGCTTTGAGGCCAGCCTGACAGGTTTGCGCGCAGCCTGCAATCAATCGCGCAGCGGCTCCTCGGCGCGCTCAAGTGCTGCCTCCACGGCCACAACCGAGCTGTTGGGCGTCATCGGCGTATAGGCGCCATGCGATTCGGGCGTCATCCGCCGCTGCGTCATCCGCCAGGCGGTATAGCCCGACAGCACCGCAAACAGCACCGCCATGAACAGGAAAAACCCGTTCGGCCCGACCTGCGCCATGATCCAACCGGTGATCACAGGGCCGGTGATTGCGCCCAAGCCATTGATAAAGATCAGCCCAGCCGAGGCCGCAGCCATATCGGAATTATCAAGGTAATCATTCACATAGGCCACCAGCAGCGAATAAAGCGGGTTCGAGATGCCGCCACCAAGCGCCCCCACCATCACCAAAACAACAAAGGGCACCTGGCCTGCAAAGGCGCTCCAGACAATCGGCAGCATCAGCACCGCAGCCCCCATCGCCGAGAGCCCCAGCACCAACCCGCGACGGTCCATCCGGTCGGAAAACCAGCCAATCGGATATTGCAGCACCAAGCCACCAACATAGATAAAGGCCACAAAGATCGAGATTTCCTTAACGCTTAGCCCCGCCTGCGTGCCCCAGACCGAGGCCATGCCGAATTGCGCCGAAAACACGCCGCCCAGCAGAAACATCCCGACGCAACCCAAGGGCGAGGCCTCGTAAAGCCTGCGAAAACTCAGCGGTTTGGTCAGCTCGAAGGCTGGGGCCTGCGATACGGTCAGCAAAATCGGCGTGAAGGCCAGCGACACCAGAATCGAGGGGATGACAAACAGGATAAAGCCCGAAGGATCGCCCACGTTCAGCAAAATCTGCGCCATGATGATGCCAACCATCTGCATGATCAGATAAAGCGACAGCGCTTGGCCCCGCGTCTCATTGGTCGAGGCAGAGTTCAGCCAGCTTTCCGCCGTGATATACACGCCCGAGAACGAAAACCCGATCAAGACCCGCATCACCACCCAAGCGATCCAATTCGGCGCCACCGCATACATGATCAGCACCGCGGAAATCATCGAACCAAGGGCGGCAAATACCCGCACATGGCCAACGCGGCGAATCATATCAGGCGCCATCCGCGAGCCGAACAGAAAGCCCAGAAAATAGGCCGACATCACGAAAGACATCTGCAATGTGGTGAAATGTTCCAAATTGCCGCGAATGCCCAACAGCGTGCCCTGCATGCCATTGCCCAGCATCAACAGCATGATCCCGAGCAAAAGCGCCCAAGCGTTGCGAAGAACGATCAGCATGTCTTGGCCTTTCAAAAGCGGCGTTACGCGAGCCTATGCGGCAATCGTGAACAGCAGATTACAGATTGCGACGCTTAATGTCGATTTCCGCTTATGGGATCAGAAGCGAGCTATCACCATAGGAAAAGAACCGATAGCGCTGCGAAATCGCGTGATCATAGATCGTCTTGATCCGCCCCTGCCCCATCAGCGCCGAGACCAGCATCATCAGCGTAGATTTTGGCAAATGAAAATTGGTCATCAGCGCATCGGCGACGACAAAGCGGTAGCCCGGATAGATAAAGATGTCGGTCTCGCCCTGCCAAGGCGCGATCTGGCCCGAGGCCGCCGCCGTCTCGATCAGCCGCAGCGCGGTGGTGCCCACCGGGATCACGCGGCCACCTGCGGCCTTGGTGGCGGCAATCTCGGCTGCGGCTTGCGGGCTGACCTCGCCCCATTCGGCGTGCATCTTATGGGTGGTGACATCCTCGACCTTGACCGGCAAAAAGGTGCCCGCGCCGACATGCAGGGTGACTTCGGTGAAATCGACGCCCTTGGCCGCAAGCGCTGCCAGCAGGGCTGCGTCAAAATGCAGGCTGGCGGTGGGGGCTGCAACCGCGCCTGCGTGGCGGGCGAAAACGGTTTGATAATCGGTGTTGTCTTGCGCATCTGCGGCGCGTTTGGCGGCGATATAGGGCGGCAAGGGCATCAAGCCGGCGGCTTGCAGTGCCGCGTCAAAATCATCGCCCTCAAGGTTGAAGGCAAGCCGCAGATCGGTGGCGGATTTATCGGCGACGGTGGCGGAAAGCTGATCCGAGAACCGGATCACCTCGCCAATATTGACCTTGCGCAAAGGCTTGGCCAAGGCGCGCCAGCCGCCCGAGGCTTGCGGTTCCAACAGCGTGATCTCGACCTTGGCCACCGCCTCGCCGCGCGCGCGGGTGCCAAACAGCCGCGCGGGAATGACCTTGGTGTTGTTCAAGACCAAACGGTCGCCTGCGCGAAAAATATCCACCAGATCAAACACATGCATATCGCTGATCGCATCGCCCTGCGCCAGCAACAGCCGAGCCGCACTGCGCGGCTGCGCCGGGCGCACCGCAATCAGGTCTTCGGGCAGATCAAAGTCGAAATCAGACAGGTTCATCACAGGCTTTCAGGCTTAGGGTTTGGTCTTCATCACAGGGGCAGCCGAGCGAAAGATCTCGCGGAACATGCCCGGCGTCAGGATCGACAGCGGGTTCACCGAAACATCCGGGTCCGAGGCCTTGCCGCGCAGGGCATAGTTAAACCCAAATAGCCCCTCGCCGCGCCGCGTCAACAGCGCACCGATGCCGTTCAGGATATAGACCGGCGAGATCACGCCCTGCATGAAGAGTTCGTCTGTCGAGGTCTTATAAACCCCCGCCATCGAAACCCCAAGCGAGGCCCCCACCGCCGAACCACGGGTCACTTCGACCCCATTGGCGGCCAGCACAAAATCGCCCTGTGCCTGATTGAACACCAGCCCCTCGCCGTTCAGCTGCTCAAGGATGCCCACCACCGAAATCGCGTTCAACAGATCGGCCAGCACATTGGTATTGCGCACCCGCAGGCTGCTCATCTCGATATGGCCATCATATTGGCCGGTCTCGGGGCGCGGGGTCAGGATCAAATCCAAAGCGCCGCCGCGTGCCGAGGCAAACACCCCCGCCGCCGCCAAAACCCCGCCCGCGTCCTGCG
The DNA here is from genome assembly GCF_036782355.1 of Cypionkella sp. Taxonomy (NCBI): domain Bacteria; kingdom Pseudomonadati; phylum Pseudomonadota; class Alphaproteobacteria; order Rhodobacterales; family Paracoccaceae; genus Cypionkella; species Cypionkella sp. Next base: position 156,934 of record NZ_DAIPZF010000002.1, on the reverse strand, counting down.
ATTGCAGCCGCACCGCCGAGCCAAATTTCGAAGGCACAACCGTGCCACGCAGCGCCGTCTTACCATTCAGACCAGATTTAAAGCTGCCGTTAAAGCCGCCAGCAAGGCTGAAATCGCCCTGAAACTTGGTCAGGCTGATGGTTTTGCTGACGATCAGGCTATCAAGTTGCAGCGACACGGGGCCGTCGCCAAGCTGGCGGCCTGCGCCACGCTGCGAGGCAGGCGGCATGGCGCGCAGATCGACACGGCCTCCGGTCACCGCCAAGGCAGGCGCGCGCGCCCTGCCGCGACCGCGAAACTCGACCGGAGCATCCAGCCACTCCAACAGCTGCACGCGATCAAATCGCGCCAGATCCAAGCCGCCGCCCTCGCGCAGCGTCACCGAGCCCTGCGCCGTAAGTCCTGCCGCCGCAAGCCGCAGGCTGTCGACCTTTGGCAGCGTTGCAAGCGTGACCTCGGCGCTAAGGCTGCCGGTGGCGGCGGCAGGCTTGCTCCAGCCCAGCCCGTCAATCGAAAGCCCGATGCCCGCCAGATCCGATCGCAGCGATAGCTTGCCCGCCTGCCCGCGCCGCAGATCAATCGTCACCTGCGCCACGCCTTTGCCCGAGACCATGCCCTCAGGCAGGCCCAAGCCAAAGTCTTCTGCGGCCTGTTGCGAGAGGCTGATCGTGCCTGCAATCTGCGCCAGCCCCTTGTCTGCCGCGCCAAAACCTTGGGAATAGCTGGCATCAAAAGGCACCACCCCAATCAGCCCCTTGCCGTTGATCTGCAACCCGGCGCGGGTGGCTGTCACATCCAAGCGCGGTGCCGTCAGCTTGCGGCCCGGCACCAAGGTGGTCGACACCACATCGCTCAGCACGCCTTTGACGCTGTATTCGACATCTTCGATCATGATCTTGGGTTGCAGCGGCAGCCGCAGCGTGGTGTCGATCACCGCCGTGCCCTGCCCCAAAGTCACCGGCAGATCGGCTTTTGACATGAAAAAGAATGGCGGCTGATCCAACAGCGACAGCGCCGCTGTCAGGCTGGAGCGGGTATGCAAGCTGACTTCGGCAATCGCAGGCATGGCGGTGACATCGGGGATCGAGAACACCGAAGTTGCAACATCAATCTTGCCGCCTTCGGGCGGGGTGACCGTGCCTTGGGTCAGCACCATACGATAGGTCTGCCCCTCGATGGTGGCCGAGCCCGAGCCAGCCTCGATGGGGGGCAAGGTGTCAACAAAGCGCACATCGGCATTGGCGAAATTATAGCTAAGGTGCAGCTGCGGTTCGCTGCCCTGTTGCAGTTGCAAATCCGCCTTCACATCCGTCAGCGCACCTGACAGGACATTCTTATCCACCCAAAGCCGCGTCATTGGCACCAGATTGACCGGCCAAAGCGCCACCAACCGATCATGGGCGATCTCGTTCAGTCCCAACGCGACCCCGACCGTCCAGCCCGCGGCTCCGGCGGCGATCTTGCCCTTGGCACTCAGCCGGCGCTGGTCTTCGGTCAGCACCAATTGCCCGATCTCGATGGAAAACGGGTCAACCCGCAGCCGCAGATCCAAAGCGCCCGCCGAGAAGTTTACCGGTTCTTGGAACAGCGCCGCTGGATCGACCACCACCTGACTGAATTGCAGCTGCGCCAGATAGGCCGCCGGCACATCGCGACCAAGCGGGCCCGTCATCCGGCTGCCATCGGCCTTGACCAGATAGGTTTGCCCCTCGGCCTGCAAGCGCAGCGTCGGGCTTTGCACCGACAGTTCGCTGACCGTCATGCGGCCCTGAGCGGGATCATAAAGCAGCCGCATATCGGCGCGGTCAAAAGCAATCGGCTGCACCGCGGGCGTCGGTTGCAAAGCCCCCGCCCCAAAGCTGAGGCTGGCGTCCAAAGCGGTGATGCCCTCGTCGGTCAGCGTGGTCTGAATCCGCCCCGACATCGGTGCATCCAAGGCTCCGGCCCAAGCAAAGGGCGCGACTTCGGCGGCGATATCCTTTGCGGCAACAGTGTCGATCTGCGCAGTAATCCGCGCGAGGTTTGTTGATTTCTCCGAGATCACCGTCAGCACCGCCTGCGCAGGCGATGGTCCCGAAATCACCGAAAGGCCAATTTCGGCCGCAACCGTGGTGGCGCGGTTGTCCAGCCGCATCCGCCCGTCGCCCAATTCCCACACCCGACCGGCGCGCGCATCCCGAAAGGTTATCGTCAGCGCTTCGGCCTCGACCGAGATCAAGCGATCTGCCATCGGCTGGGCAAAGGCGGCATCCACCGCATCAAACAGCTCGGAGAAATTCTTGATCTCGGTCTGGCTGCCACGCGGCGCGAAATCGAAATCGAAAGCACCGGTGCTGTCGCGGCTGATTTGCAGATGCGCACCGCTGACCTTCAGCCTGCGCAGCCTAATCTCGCCTTGCAACAAAGCCTCGGGATCAAAGCTGACCCGCACCTCGGGCAGCGTCAAAAGGGCTGCCCCATTGGGTTTAAGCAAGCGCACATCATCCAAAAGCAGCCTTGGCACCCAATCGGCATCGACCCGCAGCACCACTCCGCCAATCGCAATCGCGGCATTGGGCAAAGATTGCGCCAGCGCCGCATTGGCGCGCTGTTCCACTTCGGCCACCAGAAACACCGGCACCGGGATCGGCTTGCCGGTTAGCCCAAGCGCCGCAAAGATTAACCCGACCACCATCGCCAGCGTCAGCAGCCGCAGCCCAAGGCCGGTACGATGACGCGGCCGTGGGGGGGGCGCGGGCATGGGCGGGCCTTGCTCGGTAAGGGCTGCTTTCACCCTTTCCTCTTCTTGGCCCTGCCCTGTCATTCAGCCCTCATCTTCATGGCGTTGCGGCATTTTCGCCTAGGCTCTGCCGCAAGGTCGATCTTTGACTGCGGGCTTGCCTTTATCTTTGACGAAAGGCAACTAGATCGCACAGGGTCAACACCGAAAAGGCAAGGAGCCGCGCATGATTTCCATTGGTCAAACCGCCCCCGATTTCACTCTGCCGCGCGATGGCGGTGCGAATGTGACGCTTTCGGCCCTGCGCCCGCAAAAGGTTGTGCTGTATTTCTACCCCAAGGATGACACTTCGGGCTGCACGCTCGAGGCACAAGATTTCACCGCCGCCTTGGCCGATTTTCAAGCCGCAGGCTGCACAGTGATCGGCGTGTCAAAAGACAGCGTCGCGGCGCATGACAAGTTTTGCAAGAAATACGGCTTGGGCATTGTGCTTGCCTCGGATGCCGAGGGTTCGGTCTGCGAAGACTACGGCGTGTGGAAAGAAAAAAGCATGTATGGCAAAACCTATATGGGCATCGAACGCACCACGGTGCTGATCGATGCCAAGGGCCAGATCGCGCAAATCTGGGCCAAGGTGAAGGTCAAGGGCCATGCAGCCGAGGTGCTTGCCGCCGTGCAGGCGCTGTGATGCAAAGCTTGGCGGCCCGCGCGGTCGAGGTTCTAAGCACCGCGGATGGCCGCGCCAAAACCGCGCTGTCGCATGCCCATGCGGCGGCATGGCGCGCGGCGCGGGCAGCGGGGGATGCGATGCCGGTGGGCCAAGCCAGCCCGCCGCAGCGCCCCGCCCGCCCTGCCAAGCCCGATCTGTTAGACCCGCGCGATGTGCCGCGCCGCCGCTCTAACACCGCCAGCGGACGGCTGGCGCTGCTGCATGCCGTCGCCCATATCGAGCTGAACGCAGTCGATCTGCATTGGGATATGGTCGCGCGCTTTGCAGATCAGCCGATGCCCTTGGGCTTTTATGACGATTGGGTGCAGGCGGCAGATGACGAATCCAAACATTTCAACCTGATGTGCGATTGTCTTGAGGCAGCGGGCAGCCATTACGGTGCGATGCCCGCGCATGCCTTTATGTGGCAGGCCGCCGAAGACACCGCAGATGACTTTCTGGGCCGACTTGCCGTGGTGCCAATGGTGCTGGAGGCGCGGGGGTTGGATGTCACCCCCGGCATGATCGCCCTGTTCACCAAGGCCGGCGACACCGCAGCAGTCAGCGCGCTGGAGACGATTTACGCCGAAGAGGTCGCCCATGTCGCCTATGGCTCGAAATGGTTCAACTGGCTTTGTGGGCGTGCGGGACATGACCCGAAACCGGTGTTTCATAAACTTGTACGACAGTATTTCCACGGCAGCCTAAAGCCACCCTTCAACACCGAAAAGCGCGCCGAAGCCGGATTGCCTCCCGATTTCTACTGGCCCTTGGTGGAAAAAGCCTAGGGAAAATCGGCGGTTTTCTGCCCAAGCTGGCGGCTTTCCGCCTTGGGCTTTTGAAAATTGGTCAAAATTCTTGCCACCCCCCCTGCCTGATGGCTAATCAGACGGCAGCCAGTAAGGCGAGAAAAGCAACAAGCCAATTTTTAGAACGGAATCTCAGCGCGTGATCAATACACTGGCCTACCGCATAAATCTGGTGCTGGAGCGGCATTTGCCGGAACAAAGGTTGTTCCTCAAATCCGATACCGAGACGCGGTTTATCCGGTTGCGGCCAGCGACTCAGGCCATCGCAATCACCTTTGGCTCGATGGCTTTGGCTTGGACCATTCTTGCCACCGCGATTTTACTGATGGACTCAATCTCTGCGGGCACATCGCGCACGCAGATTGCGCGCCAACAAATGCTGTATGAACAGCGCCTTACCTCGCTTTCTGCCGATCTTGACCTGCGCTCGGAAGAGGCCGCCTCGGCGCAAGACCGCTTTAACCTTGCTTTGGCGCAGGTCTCCGAGATGCAGGCGCGCTTGCTGGCATCAGAGGACCGCCGCCGCGAATTGGAAACCGGCATCGAGGTGATCCAGAACACGCTGCGCGGCACCATTGCGCAGCGCGATGACGCCCGCGCCCAGATCGCCAGCCTGAGCGCCGAACAAGGCAGCGGGCGCAACGATCAAGAGCGGCTGCGCGACAGCGAGGCCACGGTTGAATTTCTCAGCTCGAGCCTTGGCTCGGTTGCAACCGAACGCGACCAAATCGAGGGCGTTGCGGCCAAAGCCGATGAACGCGTGGCCGCCGTTGTAAAACAAAAACAAGACCTTGAAGCACAAAACGACGAGATCTTCACCAAGCTGGAAGAGGCCCTGACGGTCTCGGTTGAACCGCTGGAAAAGATGTTCAAGAAGGCCGGGCTGTCGCCAGACGAGCTGCTGTCCTCGGTGCGCAAGGGCTACAGCGGCGCAGGTGGGCCGCTCTTGCCGATATCCTTCTCGACAAAAGGGCAGCCGCCCTCGCGCGATGCCCTGCGTGCCAATGCCATTCTGGAAGGGCTGGATACCATCGGCCTTTACCGGCTGGCGGCCTTTAAGACCCCCTTTGCCATGCCCGTAAAAGATCGGGTGCGGATGTCATCGGGATTTGGCCGCAGGAACGATCCGATCAACGGCACGCGCAAAATGCACGAGGGCCAGGATTTTGCTGGCGCTTACGGCACCGCAATCTATGCCACCGCCGATGGCACCGTGGTTCATGCCGGTTGGGAAAGCGGCTATGGCCAGCTGATCCGCATCAAACACGCCTTTGGGCTTGAGACACGTTTTGGCCATCTGTCCAAGATCCGCGTCCAAGTTGGTCAAAAGGTATCGCGCGGCGACCGGATCGGTGATATGGGCAACACAGGCCGGTCTACTGGCACACATCTTCACTACGAGATCCGTCTTGGCGGGTCTGCGATCAATCCGATGACCTTCATAAAGGCAGCGACCAATGTTTTCTAAAAGCCGCATCAACGAGCCGGGCCCGAAAGCCGGCGAAACCGAAAAGCCAAAAGCCGCGGAGGCCCCTGTGAGCAAACCAACGATGGATTTCACCCCCTCTGCGCCCAAGGGCAAAGTTGCGGCATCTGTCTTGTCAGCGGATCTGACCGTGGTCGGCAATCTGCGCACCACGGGTGACATTCAGGTTGAAGGCACCGTCGAAGGCGATATCCGCGCGCATTTGCTGACCGTGGGCGAAACCGCCACCATCCGCGGCGAAATCGTCGCCGATGATATCGTGGTCAATGGCCGCGTGATCGGCCGTGTCCGCGGGCTGAAAGTGCGTCTGACCTCGACCGCACGGGTCGAAGGCGACATCATCCACAAGAGCATTGCAATCGAATCGGGTGCGCATTTCGAAGGCTCGGTTCAGCGTCAGGACGATCCTTTGGCGACTGGCCGCACCCCTGCGCCACAAAGCCGCGTCATCACGCAACCAGCAGAACCTGTCGAAGAATAAGCGGCACCAGCAGCTGCAAGACAGGCGCAAGGGGCAACCTTTGCGCCTTTTGTTATGGCTGATCCCAAGCAATCGCGCGCCGATACAGGTGCCACGAGGCATGGCCAAACAGCGGCAGCACCACAAACAGCCCCAGAAACCCCGGCAGCATCGCAGCAAAACTGGCCGCAGCAATCAGCGCGCCCCAGCCCAGCATCACCAAAGGGCTTTCGCGCACCACCGCAAAAGAGGTCAGCATCGCGGTGACAAAATCGACTTCGCGCGCCAATAGCATTGGCAGGCTGACCACCGTCAGCGAAAACAGCAATGTTGAAAAAATAGCCCCCACCGCCGTGCCCACCACCAGCATGCTTAACCCCGCAGGCGTGGCAAAGACCGTGAGGGAATTCGAGATATTGGTCATCACCGCATTGCCCAGAAACAGCGCAAAGATCATATGCGCCAGAAAGTTCCAGAACAAAAAGAACACCACGATCACCGCGGCCATCGACGGGATCTGTCGATCCTTTTGCCGAAAGATCGCCCCCAGCACACCGCGCCAGTCCAAACGCTCGCCCGCCTCGATCCGGCGCGAGACCTCGTAAAGACCGCAGGCGACAAAGGGCCCCAAGATCGGAAAGCCCGCACTGGCCGGCAGCGTCCACCACAGCGCGCCCTTGGTGGTAAAGGCGCCGTACAACAGCCAACCGCCCAAGACATAGACACCGGCAAAGAACAGCCCATAAAGCGGCGCTTTGGTGAAATCGGACCAACCGGCGGCAAGGGCCGCGCGCAAGTCACTGGTCTCGACATGCAAGACCTCTGGCCGGTCGGCCTGTTTTTCTGTCATCGTCGCCTCCGCTTTGCTTTAGCCTAAGCGCGCAGGGGGCGATTTTGAAAGATGTATTTAGAATATGGCTTTAGTCATCAGCATTGGCTTCTTCGCGCGACTTGCCCGCGACGCCCATGGCCAGGGTTGCAGCCATAAAGCGGTCGATATTGCCATCGAGCACGCCTGCCGTGTCCGAGGTTTCCTCGCCGGTGCGCAGGTCTTTCACCATCTGATAGGGCTGCAAGACATAAGACCGGATCTGGTTGCCCCAGCCCGCATCGCCCTTGTTTTCGTGCTGAGCGTTGATCGCTGCGTTGCGCTTGTCCAGTTCCACCTGATAAAGCCGCGCCTTCAGCGCGATCATACAGGCTTCGCGGTTCTGGTGCTGCGATTTCATCGAAGAGGTCACCACGATATTGGTCGGCAAGTGGGTGATCCGCACCGCCGAGTCGGTGGTGTTAACGTGCTGCCCGCCAGCACCCGACGAGCGATAGGTATCAATGCGGATATCGCGGTCGGGGATGTCGATCTCGATATTGTCATCCACCACCGGATAGACCCAGACCGAGCTGAACGAGGTATGCCGCCGCGCCGCCGAATCAAAGGGCGAGATCCGCACAAGCCGATGAACGCCACTTTCCGACTTAAGCCAGCCATAGGCGTTCTTGCCCGAAATCTTATAGGCGGCAGAGCGGATGCCCGCCTCGTCGCCATCGGTTTCCGATTGCAGCTCGACCTTATAGCCCTTTTTCTCGGCCCAACGCACATACATCCGCGCAAGGATCGAGGCCCAATCACAAGATTCGGTCCCCCCCGCACCGGCGTTGATTTCAAGGAAGGTGTCATTGCCATCGGCCTCGCCATCCAGCAAAGCCTCAAGTTCTTTGTTGCCCGCCAATTCCACCAAGGCTTTCAGCGACTTTTCAGCCTCGGTGATGATTTCGGCGTCGCCCTCTAACTCGCCCAGCTCGATCAGCTCGACATTGTCGCGCAAGCCGGTGTCGATCAGCTTATAGGTCGAAATCTGCTCAAGCAGGCCTTGGCGTTCGCGCATCAGCTTTTGCGCCCGCGCGGGATCGTTCCACAGATCGGGATTTTCGATCATGGCGTCGAATTCCTCAAGCCGGTGGCCTGCGGTTTCCAGATCCATCCGCTGCGCCAAAAGCTTCAGCGATTTGGTGATGGCATCGACATTGTTTTGCGTTTCGGCGCGCATAGGGTGCGTCCTTCAGGAACGAGAGTTTGGCCGCGTGATACAGGCTTGTCCCGCGCGCGGCAAGCGGCAGGCGTCAGTAAAGCCCGCCAGAGGAAAGTGTGCCAAAATCAGCCTTCTTGGGCACCGCCTTGCTGGTGCCATCCGAGGTGACAACCGTATCGACACCGTCGCCACGATCCACCTCGCCTTGGGCAAACAGCGGCAGGTTCGCGCCCATGGTAAAGCCGCCATCGACGATATTGCCAAAGGCCAGCATCGGGTCTTCGCCCTCGCGGAAGTATTCGGCCACCACATTTTCACCGCTGGCATCCGCCGCCAAAGGCGCACCGCTATAGCGGTCGATGTTTTGGAAATAGCCCCCCGCTGGCACCTTGAACGCCGTGCCGCCGCGCCGCTTGACCACCTCTTTCATGAATTCCTGAAAGATCGGCACACAAAGCGTGCCGCCATAAGCCCCCGGCCCCAACGTGCGCGGTTGGTCAAACCCCATATAGCAGCCTGCAACCGTGTTCGAAGTATAGCCAATAAACCACACATCCTTGGCGTCATTGGTGGTGCCGGTCTTGCCCGCCACCGGCACCGGCAGCTTGACCCCCGTGCCCGAGCCGCGCTGAATGACCCCCTGCATCATCGAGGTCAGCTGATAGGCGGTGATCGCATCCATCACACGCTCGCGGTTGGAGGTAATATTCACCCCCTGCCCCTGCGGCAGCCGTGGTGAGTTGCAATCGGTGCAGCTGCGCTGATCGTGGCGATATATCGTCTTGCCAAAGCGGTCTTGCACCCTGTCCACCAGCGTAGGTTCCACCCTCTCGCCACCATTGGCGAACATCGCATAGGCGGCGACCATCTTGTAAAGCGTGGTTTCCTGCGCGCCCAAAGCATTGGCCAGAACCTGCTGCAAGCTGTCATAGGCCCCGAATTTCTCGGCATAACTTGCCACCACATCCATGCCGATATCTTGCGCGATCCGAATGGTCATCAGGTTGCGCGATTGCTCGATGCCGGTGCGCATTGGCGTCGGACCATAGAATTTGTTTGACGAATTCTTTGGCGTCCACAGCCCCTGCGGCGTTTCAATCTCGATCGGCGCATCGACGACAATGGTGGCAGGGCTAAAGCCAGAATCAAGCGCTGCTGCATAGACAAAGGGTTTGAACGACGACCCTGGCTGCCGCGTGGCTTGGGTGGCGCGGTTAAACACCGAAGCCTGATAGCTAAAGCCGCCCTGCATCGACAGCACACGGCCGGTGTTGACATCCATCGCCATGAACCCGCCCTGCACCTCGGGCACTTGGCGCAGCGACCAGCGCAGCACAGCGCCGGTTTTGTCGTCGGTCAATTCGCGCAGCAAGACCACATCGCCCACCGCCAGAAGATCGGCTGCGGTCTTGGCCTTTGGCCCCAGCTTGCCCGCCTCCAGCCGCTTGCGGGCCCAAGTCACATCCTCGGCCGGCACCACCGCATCCTTGGGGCCATCCTCGACCCCAATCACCGCATCACTTTTGCCAAGCTTCAGCACCACACCAACATGCCAGCCCTCGACATCGCGCGGCAGATCGCGGGTCTCGGACAGCGCCTTACGCCAAGCCGCCTCATCGCCCAAAACATCGGTCGCGATCACCTTACCGGTGCCGCGCCAAACGCCCTGCGCGCGGTCGTATTTTTCTAGCCCGCGCCGCAGCGCCAACTGGGCAATAGATTGCAACTCGGGGTCCACCGTGGCGCGGATCGACAGCCCGCCGCCAAAGAATTCGCGCTCGCCAAAGGTGCCAGAAAGCTGGCGGCGAATCTCATCGGTGAAATAGCCCCGCGGCGGCAAAGACTGCCTAAACGCCGGATAATCGCCGTTCTGCACCGATTTCAACGGATCATTCAGCGAGATTTGCAGCATCGCCGCGTCGATAAAGCCGTTTTGATACATCTCGTTCAAAACATAATTGCGCCGATCGGTCAGGCGTTTCTTCTGCGACACGGGGTTATAATCCGAAGGCGCTTTCGGCATCGAGGCAAGCGTGGCGGCCTCTGCGGGCGTCAGCTGATCCAGCGTCTTGTTGAAATAGGTCTGCGCCGCGGCGGCCACCCCATAGGAATTCTGGCCCAGAAAGATCTCATTCAGGTAAAGTTCAAGGATTTTATCCTTGGAAAGCGTCTGCTCCAACCGGCTGGCCAGGATAATTTCCTTAACCTTACGCTCGACCGAACGGCTGCCATCCAGCAAAAAGTTCTTCATCACCTGCTGGGTGATGGTCGAGGCCCCGCGCGCATTGCGCCCACCCGATTTGATCGCAGCCACCCCCGCCGCGATCATACCGGTGACATCATAGCCCTTGTGGGTGTAAAAATGCTTGTCTTCCGCCGAGATAAAGGCGTTTTTCACCAGATCGGGCACATCTTCAATCGGCACGAACAGCCGCCGCTCTTGCGCAAATTCGTCAATGATCCGCCCCTCGCCCGAATAAATCCGGCTGATGGTGGGGGGCGCATATTTGGCAAGGCTCTCGTGGCTCGGCAAATCCGCCGAATACATCCAAAAAATTGCACCGACCGTCAGAGCGCCGAACATCAGGCCCAGCGTGATGGTGGTAAAGATGCCCCCTAAAAAGGACCCAATAAATCTGATCACGCGACAAAACCCCTGCACTTCTTCGCGCTTATATACAAGCCTGCGGCCAAAGGTCAAAACACCTTGCCGCAAAGATCACCACAGCGGCAAAGCGCTGCCAAAATGTCGATGCCTCAGCGCAAAGGCAGGCTGCGGCGCGCCAGATCGTCGCTCGCCCAAGCCAGCAGCCCGGCGCGCAGCGCCTCTGCCATCGTCTGACGCCAGCCGCTGTCTTGCAACCGCGCAAGATCGGCTTGCGAGGATAAAAACCCCAGCTCCAACAGCAGCGACGGAATATCGGCCGATTTCAACACCGAAAAGCTCGCCTCTTGCTGCGGGTGACGGTGCATCGCCAAGCCTTTGGCCGCAATCGCCGCAACCAAAGCCTCTGACAACTTCGCCGTGCGCGGACTGGTCTGCGCGCGGGCCATATCCAACAAGACCTCGGCCACCAGATCATCTTGCTGGGCCAAATCCACACCTGCCAAAAGATCATCGCGGTCATGCCGCTCAGCCAAAGTCGCCGAGGCTGCATCATTGGCCGCAGCAGCCAAGCGGTAGACCGTAGCCCCCACCGCCTCGCCCTGCGCAATCGCATCGGCATGCAAAGACAAAAACACATCCGCCCCCGCCGCCCGCGCAATCGAAATCCGCTCCTCCAAAGGCACAAAGATATCGCTGTCGCGCGTCATCTGCACCGCAAACCTGCCATCGCGCAGCAGCACTTCCTTCAAATCGCGCGCAAATTGCAGCACCAAAGCCGCCTCCGACAGCCCATCCCGCTCGGCGCCTGGATCAAGCCCGCCATGCCCCGGATCCAGCACAACCTTGATAAGGCCCGCGTCGCGCTCGAAGGGCTGCGGCAAAATCACCGGCTTTGGCAGCGCCCAAGCACTTGGCTCGGGCAAAGCCGCCTCGGCGGCAAAAGCCACTGGCGTGCTCGGCTCCAAGCGCAGCGCCACCCGTGTTTGCCCGCCCTGCGTCTGCATCTGCGCGCGCGCCACCAACATCGGCTGGGTCAATTCAATTACCAAGCGCGACCATCCGGGCCGAAACACCCCCGCCCGCAGCGCGCCGATCTGTTCCGAGCGCACCGGCATCTGCGCCAACCCCGCCCAATCCACCTCGCGAAAATCCAGCACCAGCCGCATCGGATCATCCAAAACCCTGACCCGCCAAGGCACCGGCTGCGACAGCATAAGCTCCAGCTCCAGCCCCGCCCCCCGATCGACAATCTGCGAGCGCCCAGCCTCCAGACGCGCCAAAGCCGAAAGCTCTTGCGCCCCACAGGCCGAGGCCCAGATCATCAAACACAGGCTCAAAATTGCTTTCATCTTGGTCTAAATATCCCCGCCGGAGGCGAAAAGTAAATCACCGCTTTCCGCAATAGGCCTTCAACCGCGCCAAACCCTCAACAATATCTGCCGTCGCCCGCGCATAGGAAAACCGCAGTGTCTGCCCGCCGCGTTTGGCGTCGAAATCAAGCCCCGGCGTCACCGCCACCCCTGCTTTATGCAAGATATCGCGCGCAAAGGCCAAACTGTCCTCTGTCAGGTCCGAGACATCGGCATAAATATAAAACGCCCCATCCGGCGGCGCAATTTTGTCAAATCCCGCCTCGGGCAGGCCTTGCAGCATCAGGCGGCGGTTTTCGGCATAGATCGCGCGATTGGCCTCCAGCTCTGGTTCCGCCTGCAGGGCCGCCAGCGCCGCGATTTGGGCGACATGTGGCGCGCAGATGAACATATTCTGCGCCAAACGCTCGACGGTGCGCAGATGATCTTGTGGCACCACCATCCAGCCCACCCGCCAGCCGGTCATGCTGAAATATTTCGAAAAGCTGTTGATCACATAGACGTCATCGCTGATCTCAAGCGCCGAATGCGCGCGTGCGCCGTAATGCAGCCCGTGGTAAATCTCATCCGAGACAAAGGCGATGTCGCGGGCTTGGGCATAGCTGATCAGATCGGCCAAAGCGGCTTTGCTCAGCATCGTCCCCGAGGGATTGCCGGGCGAGGCGACGATCAGCCCGGCCATCTCGACCCCCTCCAGATCGGCAGGCACCGGCTGCAAGCGGTTGGTGGCAGAGGTCGCAATGCCCACAGGCTCCAGCGACAGCGCTTTCAAGATCTGGCGATACGACGGATAGCCCGGCTCGCCCAGCCCCACCCGATCGCCGGCCTCAAAAAGTGCGGTAAAGGCCAAAAGAAACGCGCCAGACGAACCCGAGGTGACAATCACCCGCTCGGGGTTCAGATCGACGCCATACCAGCGCTTATATAGATCCGCGATGCCGCGCCGCAGCTCTGGCAGGCCAAGCGCCATGGTATAGCCAAGGCTTTCAGACTGCATCGCCGCCGTCACCGCTTCGACCGCCACCGCAGGCGCACCGCTGCCGGGTTGACCCACCTCCATATGGATGATGTGGCGCCCCTCGGCCTCCAGCTTTGCAGCCTCGGCCACCATATCCATCACAATAAAGGCATCCACTTGGCCTCGGCTTGATCTTCGCATTCGACACCCCCTATGCTAAGGGCTGTATGTTCCCTCACCGCGCGCAAGGTCAAGCCTGCCCGCCGCCATCAGACAAAGGTCCGCCCATGCGTTTGCCCCAGATTGCTGCCCTCCTGACCTCTGCCTGCCTGATCGCCGCCCCCGCCCTTGCCGGCGGTTTGGGCGACATGACCGATGCCGAACGCGCCGCTTTTCGCGCCGAGGTGCGCAGCTATCTGATCGAAAACCCCGAAGTCATGGTCGAGGTGATGACCGAGCTGCAAGCCCGCCAAGACCAAGCCGCCTCGGCCAATGAGGCGCAGCTTTTGGTCACCTATAAGGACGATCTGTTTGCCGACAGCCATTCTTGGGTCGGCGGCAATCCTGACGGCGACATCACGCTGGTTGAATTCATGGATTACCGCTGCGGCTATTGCCGCAAGGCCTATGAAGAGGTCGAACAACTGGTGAAAGCCGATGGCAACATCCGCTTGATTTTCAAAGAATATCCGATCTTGGGCGAAGATTCGACGATCTCGTCGCGCTTTGCCATCGCGGTGCTGCAACTTCATGGCAATGAGGCCTATAAAAAGGCGCATGACGCGCTAATCACCCTGCGCGGCAAACCTGATGCGCCCACTTTGACCAAACTCGCCGCCGATCTGGGCTTTGACGGGGCCGAGGTGGTGGCCAAAATGGGTTCGGATGAGGTCAGTGCGGTGATCGCGAAAAATCAGGATCTTGGCAGCAAAATGCAGATCTCGGGCACCCCGACCTTTGTTATTCAGGGCAGCCTGTTGCGCGGCTATGTGCCCTTGGACGGCATGCAGCAGATCGTGGCAGACGAGCGTAAAAAGGGCTGATCACACGGGCTTGGCGGCCTCTAGCTCGGCCGCCTTTTTCTCGACCTGCTCGACAATGTGATCGACCATTGCTTCGTTGCTCAGCTTGTGGCTTTGCTTGCCGGCCAAATAAACCATGCCCGAGCCTGCGCCGCCGCCGGTAAAGCCGATGTCGGTCATCAAAGCCTCGCCGGGGCCATTGACCACGCAGCCGATGATCGACAGGCTTAGGCTGGTGGTGATATGGGCCAGCCGGTCTTCAAGTGCCGAGACGGTTTTGATCACATCAAACCCCTGCCGCGCGCAAGACGGGCAAGAGATGATCGTGACACCGCGATGCCGCAGCCCCAGCGATTTCAAGATCTCGAAGCCGACCTTGACCTCTTCGACCGGATCGGCCGACAGGCTGACGCGAATGGTGTCGCCAATCCCCATCCACAACAGATTGCCCAGCCCGATGGCGGATTTGACCGTGCCTGACACCAGACCACCGGCTTCGGTGATGCCCAGATGGATCGGCGCATCGGTGGCCCCTGCCAATTGCTGATAGGCGGCCGCAGCCATAAACACATCCGAGGCCTTGACCGAGATTTTATAGTCGCGAAAGTCGTTATCTTCGAGCAGGCGAATATGATCCATGCCGGATTCGACCATCGCATCGGGGCAAGGCTCGCCGTATTTGTCCAGCAGATGCTTTTCCAACGACCCCGCATTGACGCCAATGCGGATTGAACAGCCATGATCCTTGGCCGCTTGCACCACATCGCGCACGCGGCGCGCATCGCCAATATTGCCCGGATTGATCCGCAGACAGGCCGCACCGGCCTCGGCGGCCTCGATGGCGCGTTTGTAGTGGAAATGGATGTCGGCCACGATGGGCACCGGCGATTCGCGCACGATTTCGCGCAGCGCGCGGGTGCTGTCTTCATCCGGTGTCGAGACCCGCACAATGTCAGCCCCCGCCACAGCGCAGCGCTGGATCTGTTCGATGGTGGCCGCGATATCGGTTGTTAGGGTGTTGGTCATGGTCTGCACCGAGATCGGCGCATCGCCGCCCACCAAGACTTTGCCCACCTTGATCTGCCGCGACACGCGCCGCTCGATGTTGCGCCAAGGGCGGATCGGGTTATGGGTCATGGCGGGCTCCTTCTGCTTTGCCTATAGATAGACATGCAAAAGCCTCGGAGCAACTGTCCGAGGCTGTTTGCAGCATAACTCTTACGGTTATTCCGAAGCAGGCGGGGTCAGACCGGCTGCATCAGCGACATTGACGAATTGCGCCAAGTCGGCGTCGCCAGAAATATCGGCAGCGGCATAGGTTTGGGTCAGCGCCTCGGCCGAAAGGGCGACGTTCTTGACCACAGCCGCCCCAGGCGAGGCCGGACCAAAGGTTTGGCCGTTAACCACGAAATAGATCGAGCCGGAATTGCCTGCCCGCAGCAAGGCCGCTTCTTGCAACTGCGGCACGGCATAACGTTCGCCCGCATTCAGGATCTTTTCAAACAGCACTGTGCCATCCGCCGCCGAGACCCGTACCCAAGACGGGCGCACCGCCAAAAGCTCGACCCCCGGCTTGGCGGCCGCAACCACCTGCACCGCATCCTCGATGGCTTGTTTGCTGCTGGTATCAGCTTCGGCGGTGGCCAGTTCGACCAGCTGCGTGCCCATCATCCGCGGATTGATTGCCGAGATCGGGCCGTCGCGCGCGATCATCACCGGAGCGGCCAAGGCCTCGGGGCGATAAAGCCGGTCCAAGGGATCGGCAACCGGCGCATTGGCATCCATCGCCAACTGCTGCAAAGGCGTCGCAGCCACTGCCGGTGCAGCAGGGGTAACATTGGCCAGCGGATCAATCTCGGCCACCACCACCGGTGCTTGATCGACCGGCGCCAATTGCACGCGCTGCACCTCTTGCAGCACCGACCAAGCCCCATAGCCCAAAGCCCCGATCAAAGCGATCAGCACCGCAAAAGACCCAATTGCCCCGGGCTCGAGGCGAGAGAACAGATTTTGCCGCGGCGGAATAAAGGCGGGATTTACCTGCGCAAACGGATCACGCTCTTCCAAGGTTTGCCGCGCCCGCATTGCGGTCAGCGATGCCGAAGAGGCCGCCGCAGACATGCCATGCGCCACTTCAAACTTAGCCTCATGGCAGAACTTTGAAAAGGCCGCGTCCGGGTCCATACCCAGATAGCGCGCATAAGACCGCACATAGCCCGCAATAAACCCAGGGGTTTCAAACGCAGAGACATCAGCGTTTTCAATCGCCGCAATATAGGTGGCTTTGATCTTGAGATCGCGCTGAATATCCAGCAGGCTTTTGCCCAAAGTCGCGCGCTCACCGCGCATCAGGTCACCCAAGCGCAGCTCGAAGTCGTCAAAGCCCTTAGGCTTCATCTCTTCGGGTGCCGGAGCCGAAATTCTCCGCCCAATCATGCGATGCGCCCCATAATTGCCCGCTGCCCCTACTCAACCAAAAAAGCGTTTCTGATTTTGTCTATTGACGGAAAATTAACACAGAGCAAGCGATTCTACATATGGATAGCATGCTTAGGCCGAGATTTCGGCGCGATTCAGCGCACAGTGCTGCCACAGCTCGTCCATCGCCTTCACAAGTCGATCAATTTGCTGTGAATCATGCACCGGCGAGGGCGTAAACCGAAGCCGTTCGGTGCCGCGCGGCACGGTCGGAAAGTTGATCGGCTGCACATAGATGCCAAAGCCTTCCAGCAGCATATCGGACAAAAGCTTACAATGGATTGGGTTTCCGACATGCACAGGCACAATATGTGAGCCATGGTCGATGATCGGCAGGCCCATGCCCTTTAGCCGCAACTTAAGGATTTTCGCATTGGTCTGCTGTTCGTCGCGCAAATATTGCGCGGTTTTCAGCACCCGAACCGAGGCCGCAGCGCCTGCTGCAACCGCAGGTGGAAGCGAGGTGGTGAAGATAAAACCAGGAGCGTAAGAGCGCACCGCATCCACCATCTTGGCGCTGGCCGCGATATAGCCACCGAACACACCATAGGCCTTGGCAAGGGTGCCGTTGATGATGTCGATTCGCCCCATCAGCCCGTCACGCTCGGCCACCCCTGCCCCGCGCGGGCCATACATGCCCACCGCATGCACCTCGTCGATATAGGTCAGCGCGTTGAACTCATCGGCCAGATCGCAGATGCCTTTGATCGGGCCAAAATCGCCATCCATCGAATAGATCGACTCAAACGCAATCAGCTTAGGCGTCGCCGGATCATCGGCCGCCAGCAATTCGCGCAGATGCGCCAAATCGTTGTGCCGGAAAATCCGCTTGGCCCCGCCATTGCGCCGCACGCCTTCGATCATCGAGGCATGGTTCAGCGCATCGGAATAGATGATCAGCCCCGGAAACAGCTTGGGCAGCGTCGAAAGCGTGGCATCATTGGCGATATAGGCCGAGGTGAAAATCAGCGCCGCTTCTTTTTGGTGCAGATCGGCAAGTTCAGCCTCAAGGCGTTTGTGATAAACCGTGGTGCCGGAAATATTGCGGGTGCCGCCCGAGCCTGCGCCCGTGGCCTCTAGTGCTTCGTGCATCGCGGCCAGAACCGCGGGGTGCTGGCCCATGCCCAGATAGTCATTGCCGCACCAAACCGTGATATCGGCCTCGCTGCCATCGGGTTTGCGCCAGATCGCATGCGGATAGGCGCCCTGACGCCGCTCGATATCAATAAAGGTGCGATAGCGGCCTTCGCTGTGCAAATGGCCAATCGCAGTCTCAAGAGCGGCATCATAATTCATAGCAGTCTCCAGTTCCTCTTCAGCGATCTAATGCGATGGCTGAACCTTGCCTTGATGTGTATCAACAAAGGCTTGAGAAAAAGAGGGCAAATTGCCACCCCCTAGTTTTTTGGGCCGATTTCCAGCAAAAGCACGCAAGGCGACGTGGTGCTGCGCGCACTGTTGCAAGCGTCAAGCGCCGCAGTTGCCGCCGCTGCCGCATCGGGCAGATCAGACAGCGCTTTGGCCGAAGCCACCGGCGCGCCGTCTTTGATAAAGCCCTCCTCTGGGGCCGCGGCCATCGCCGCAAAGCCTTGGGAATTGGGCACAAACAGCGCCAAAGCGTCTTTGTTGCTGGCCACCAAACGCAGGGTCGCAAGCTCGGTCGCGTCTAGGAAGGGCTGCACATGCAGCGTGATCGCGCTGGCCCCAAGCGTGGTCGTCTCGGTTGCGATGTCTTGGGCCAAGGCGGGTGCCGCCAAAAGCATAAACACCGCCGCAAGATAGGTTTTTTGCATCAGAGCCTCCGGTTTTTCTGCCTTTTAGCGCAAGCCCGCAGCGCTGGACAGTCCCCGCGCCCGCGCCTAGGCTTGAATTTGCCGTGACCAAGGAGCCCCTCATGTCGCTTGACGCTGTCCTCGCCCGTATTGATGCCGACCTGCCGCAATCGCTGGACCGATTGCTGGATCTTTTGCGCATTCCGTCGATTTCCACCGACCCCGCCTTTAAGCCCGACTGCGCGCGTGCCGCCGATTGGCTGGTGGCCGAGCTGCAAGAACTGGGGTTTGACGCCTCGGCCCGCGCCACCCCCGGCCATCCGATGGTGGTGGCCCATGGCGGCAGCGGCGACAAACACCTGCTGTTTTATGGCCATTACGACGTGCAACCCGTTGATCCGCTGTCGCTTTGGGATCGCGACCCCTTTGATCCTGAAATCCAAGACACCGCCAAAGGCCGCGTTATTCGCGCGCGGGGGGCCTCGGATGACAAGGGCCAGTTGATGACCTTTCTCGAGGCGTGTCGCGCGTGGAAAGCGGTCAATGGCAGCCTTCCTGCCAAGCTGACGATCTTTTTTGAAGGCGAAGAAGAATCCGGCTCGCCCAGCCTTATTCCTTTCTTGCAAGACAATGCTGCCGAGCTGCGCGCCGATATTGCGCTGATCTGTGACACCGGGCTTTTCGCCGATACCGCCCCTGCGATCGTCACCATGTTGCGCGGTCTTTTGGGCGAGGAAATGACCATCCATGCCGCCAACAAAGACCTGCATTCGGGCATGTATGGCGGGGCTGCGCAAAACCCCATCCGGGTTCTGACCCGGATTTTGGGCAAGATGCACGACGATCAGGGCCATATCACCATCCCACATTTCTATGACGGGGTGACAGAGCTGCCGGATGCGATTCGCCAGCAATGGCAAAGCCTTGCCTTTGATCACGCGGCGTTTTTGGCAGGCGTCGGCCTGTCGGTTCCGGCAGGCGAGCAAGACCGCACCCCGCTCGAGATGATCTGGTCGCGCCCCACCGCCGAGATCAATGGCATCTGGGGCGGCTATACCGGCGACGGCTTTAAAACCGTGCTGCCGGCCGAGGCGCATGCCAAAGTCTCGTTCCGGCTGGTGGGCGATCAAGACCCCGATGCCCTGCGCAAACACTTTCGCGCTTGGGTCGAGGCGCAGCTGCCCGCCGATTGCCGCATTGAATGGAAAGACCACGGCAATTCGCCCGCAGGCGTGATGGCGATTGACGATCCGGCCTTCGAGATGGCGCGGGCTGGCCTGACCGAGGAATGGGGGCGTGCGGCGGCCTATGTCGGCTGCGGCGGCTCGATCCCGATTGCGGGCTATTTCAAGACCTATCTGGGCATGGATGCGCTGCTGATGGGCTTTGGCCGCGATGACGATCAAATCCACAGCCCGAATGAGAAATACGATCTAGAGTGTTTCCACAAAGGCATCCGGTCTTGGGCGCGTATTTTGGCGAAACTGTCATGAGCCTGCAAATCAGAGACGCGGTTGCCAGCGATCAGGCCGCTTGGCGCGGGCTGTGGCAGGGGTTTTTAGACTTTTACGCCACCGATCTGCCCGAAGAGATCACCGCCTTTACTTGGGCGCGGCTGATCGACCCCGCGCATCCGATGACGGTGCGGCTGGCCTTTGACGGCGAGGCCCTGCTGGGCTTTGCCATTCATCACCACCATTGCTCGACTTGGGTAATGGGGGATGATTGCTATCTGGAAGACCTGTTTGTGACCGCCGAAGCGCGCGGCAAAGGCGTGGGGCGCGCGCTGATTGAAGATCTGAAAAGCCTTGCGAAATCAAAGGGCTGGAACAGGCTTTACTGGCACACGGATGAAAACAACGCCACCGCCCGCAAACTTTATGACAGCTTTGCGCCAAGCGATGGCCATATCCGCTATCGCATCCGGCTTTAGCCCTTTTGCAGCGCCGCCCGCAGCAGTTTTGCCGCCAGCAAGACAAAGGGGGCGGCGTGCATCAAAAGATCAAAGATATCAACGGGCTTCACCAGATTGCCCGCGACAAGCATCTTCAGCTTTTCCCAGATATGCGGCTCGGGGAAAAACGGTGCCAGCCCCAGCGTCAGACAGGCCAGAATCAGAAGGTTCAGCGGGATTTGGTCAAGATAGGCCATGGCAGTCCTTTGCGGTTTGGTCTGGGGTTACACCATATTCAAAACCTTGCATATGGGAAATCCGCAGAATCTGACGGGCGTTTTGCCGCAAGCCCCCAGAAACACAAAAGCCAGCCCGAAGGCTGGCGTTTTGCAAATGGCGCGGTGGACGGGGCTCGAACCCGCGACCCCCGGCGTGACAGGCCGGTACTCTAACCAACTGAGCTACCACCGCGCGATTGCTGGCTGATTAGGCGATGCGCTGGGGGGCGTCAAGCCCAAAAGCAGAGAGATCGTCCAGCAAGGCGCGGTTATTTCAGCGCCGCAAGTTTTGCCGCGAAACGACGCGCGTGGCTGCAAGACAGAATAGAATCAAAGGCTTGAAATGCAAAAGGCCTCTGCTTGCGCAGAGGCCTTTTATGCAAATGGCGCGGTGGACGGGGCTCGAACCCGCGACCCCCGGCGTGACAGGCCGGTACTCTAACCAACTGAGCTACCACCGCCGCTTTGCCCCCGATTGCTCGGGTGTGGAGGGGTATTACGCAAGCGCCTCTGCGGCGTCAAGCGGCTTTCGTGACGGTTTTTCAACGATCTGGCGCGGGAATAAATTCGGCGTCATCTTCTGGGGGCAATTTAAAGCGGCCATGCGCCCAATCGCCAGCGCGCCAAGCCTCTTTTGCGGCCTGCAAGCGGTCTTGCGAAGAGGCCACAAAGTTCCACCAGATATAGCGCGGCCCCTCCATCGTGGCGCCGCCCAGCAGCATCAGCCGCGCGCCCTGCGGCCCTGCCTTGACCGAGATATTGTCCAAGGGGCGAAACACCAGCATCGCCCCCGCTGCATGGGTTTGCCCGCCCTGCGACACCTCGCCCGACAGAATATAGACGCCGCGGTCTTCGTGATTGTCGGGCAGCGGCAGGCTTGCGTGCGGGGCAAGCGTGGCATCGGCATAAAAGGTCTCGGTCGAAAGCGGCAAATCGACCGAGGCCCCCCATGCCGCCCCCAGAATCAGCCGCACGGTTTTGCCCTCGGCCTCGAGCAGCGGCAAAGCGCTTTGCGGGCGGTTGTGAAAGCTTGCGGGCGCATCCTCATCGGCAAGGCTCGAGGCCAGCCAGGTTTGCAGGCCAAACATCGTCAGCGGCGCCTGCCGCGCCGCGCCATCGGTGCGTTCGGAATGGGTAATGCCGTGGCCTGCGGTCATCAGATTGACCTCGCCCGGGGTGATCCAGGCATCGGTGCCCAAAGAATCGCGGTGATGCAGCGCGCCCTGCATCAGATAGGTGACGGTCGACAGGCCAATATGCGGGTGCGGGCGCACATCAATGCCCTGCCCCGTTAAAAACTCTGCCGGTCCCATCTGATCAAAGAAAATAAACGGTCCCACCATCTGCCGCTGAGTCGAGGGCAGCGCGCGGCGCACCTCGAACCCGCCCAGATCACGCGCGCGCGGGATAATCACGGTCTCAATCGCATCAATCTGCGCGCCATGCGGCACCTGCGCATCCAACAGTGGGTTCCAACTCATCGCAAAGCCTCCGGTTACTGGCGTCCAGTATAGGGCAAACTGCGGCCGATGACCCTGCGCATTTGCGCGGAGTCTTTGTGCGGTGATGCAGGGGGAGGAAATGGTGGGTCGTGACGGGCTCGAACCGCCGACATTCTCGGTGTAAACGAGACGCTCTACCAACTGAGCTAACAACCCGTGAGGCAGCGTTTAGCGGCTGGATTGGCGCGATGCAAGCGCACATTTGGGAAAAAATCATCGAAATGCAAAAAACAAAACGCGCCCCCGAAGGGACGCGTTTTTGCAGGACTGGTGGGAGATAAGGGATTTGAACCCCTGACATCTTCGATGTGAACGAAGCGCTCTACCACTGAGCTAATCTCCCACTGGGCGGCTGTTTAGCTGTCTTCGCTGACCTCTGCAAGGGCTTCATTCTCGCCCGAGGCCTTGTCGGATTTTCCCTGCATCCGCCGCAGTTTCAGTGTCATGATCGTGCCCTGATCTTCGGTGCGGCTGTTGACGATGCGGATTTTGCCCAGCTGCGGCAGATTAATCCCCTCCCCGGCTTCAAGCGCGCGTCCAAGCTCGGTCAGCGTCGCCTCGACAACGCTGCGCAGTTTATTTTTGGGCTGGTCAGTGGCAGCGGCCACGCGATCAAGCAGATCTTTGATCCGCAGCTGATCTGGGTTTGCCGCCTCTGCCACGTCGGCAGCGGCCAGATCGGGGTCTGGTGACACAACCGACAGCGAGGCTGTGGCTTTGCGGCTGGGTTTGGTCGAGGCTTTGGTCGCCATTTTAAGCTACTCCGATGCGCTTATACTTTGGGATAGGTTATCGCCGATTGTTTCCAAAAAATAAACTGAAATATTACCCAAATGGTTAATGAAAAAGGGGCGCGTCCCTGCGGACACGCCCCCATTCGTCTATTTGCTGCAATCAATGCGCGGTGGCGCTGGCCAAATGTGGTGCCGCGGCCGCGCGCGCGATGGCGGCAGCCTCTTCGGCAGCCTCGTCCCATTCGATCGGCTCGGGCTGGCGCACCAAGGCCTGACGCAGCACCTCGCGCACATTGCTGACCGGAATGATCTGCAAACCGGCTTTGACGTTGTCGGGAATCTCGGCCAGATCTTTTTCATTCTCTTGTGGAATGAACACAGTTTTGATGCCGCCGCGCAGGGCTGCCAGCAGTTTTTCCTTCAGCCCGCCAATCGGCAGCGCATTGCCGCGCAGCGTCACCTCGCCGGTCATGGCAATGTCTTTGCGCACCGCTATTCCGGTTATAACGGAAACAATCGACGTCACCATTGCCAGACCAGCCGATGGGCCATCCTTGGGGGTAGCGCCTTCGGGAACGTGTACGTGGATGTCCATCGTCTCGAACTTCGGCGGTTTCACCCCCAACTCGGGGCTGATCGAGCGCACGAATGACGCCGCTGCATCGATGGATTCCTTCATCACATCGCCCAATTTGCCGGTGGTCTTCATCCGCCCCTTGCCCGGCAGGCGCAGCGCTTCGATCTGCAACAGATCACCACCGACCGAGGTCCAGGCAAGGCCGGTCACAACGCCGACCTGATCGGTCTGTTCGGCAAGCCCATAGTGATAGCGTTTCACTCCCAAATAGGATTCAAGCGAATCTTCTGTGACTTCAACCACTTTCGCGGTTTTCTTCACAATTTGGGTGACCGCTTTGCGCGCCAGTTTGGCGATCTCACGTTCCAGATTCCGCACCCCCGCCTCGCGGGTATAGGTGCGGATCATTTCGGTCAAAGCGCCATCGGTGACAGAGAATTCACCCTTTTTCAGCGCATGGCCTGCGATTTGTTTCGGCACCAAATGGCCCTTGGCGATTTCGCGCTTTTCATCCTCGGTATAGCCCGACAGGCTGATGATCTCCATCCGGTCAAGCAAAGGCCCGGGCATGTTGTAAGAATTCGCCGTGGTGATGAACATCACGTTCGACAGATCGTATTCGACCTCGAGGTAGTGGTCGACAAAGGTCGAGTTTTGTTCAGGATCCAAAACCTCGAGCATGGCGCTGGCCGGATCGCCACGGAAATCTTGGCCCATCTTGTCGATTTCATCCAACAAGATCAGCGGATTGTTGGTTTTGGCCTTTTTCAGCGCCTGAATGATCTTCCCGGGCATCGAGCCGATATAGGTGCGGCGGTGGCCCCGGATTTCAGATTCGTCGCGCACCCCGCCCAGCGAGATGCGGATAAACTCGCGCCCCGTGGCCTTGGCAACCGAGCGGCCAAGCGAGGTTTTGCCAACGCCCGGAGGGCCGACAAGACACAGGATCGGGCCTTTAAGCTTGGTCGATCGCGCCTGCACCGCCAGATATTCGACGATGCGTTCTTTCACCTTTTCAAGGCCATAGTGATCTGCATCCAGCACCTTTTGCGCGGCACCTAGATCTTTTTTCACCCGGCTTGATACGCCCCAAGGCACACCCAGCAGCCAATCCAGATAGTTGCGCACAACCGTGGCTTCCGCGCTCATCGGGCTCATGGATTTCAGCTTTTTCAGCTCTGCATCGGCCTTTTCGCGCGCCTCTTTTGAAAGTTTGGTGGCCTTGATCCGCGCCTCAAGCTCGGCCAATTCATTCTGACCATCTTCGCCGTCGCCCAGTTCTTTCTGGATCGCCTTCATCTGTTCGTTCAGATAATATTCGCGCTGAGTGCGCTCCATCTGCGATTTGACGCGGGTTTTGATCTTTTTCTCGACCTGAAGCACCGACATTTCGCCCTGCATCTGGCCGTAGACTTTTTCAAGCCGTTCGGCCACGTTCAGGGTTTCCAGCAGGTCTTGCTTAAGCGCGACATCAACGCCCAGATGGCCTGCAACCAGATCGGCCAAACGCGCCGGTTCGCGAGTGTCCGAGACGGCCGAAAGCGCCTCTTCGGGGATGTTTTTCTTGATCTTGGAATAGCGTTCAAATTCATCTGCCACCGCGCGCACCATTGCGTCAGAGGCGTCTTGATCGCCAGAAACCTCGGTCAAGGCTTCGGCCTGCGCTTCAAAGAAATTTGCATTTTCGACGAATTTGGTGATTTTGACGCGGGTTTTACCCTCGACCAGCACTTTTACGGTGCCATCGGGCAATTTCAGCAGTTGCAGCACATTGGCCAACACGCCCACGGGATAGATGCCGTCAGCCGCAGGGTCATCAACCGAAGGGTCGATCTGGCTGGAGAGCAGAATTTGTTTGTCATCGGCCATCACATCTTCGAGGGCGCGCACGGATTTCTCGCGGCCCACAAAAAGCGGCACGATCATATGCGGAAACACCACGATATCGCGCAGCGGCAGAACCGGATAGCTGGTGAAGGAGGTCTGGCTCATCTGTTTGTCCTTATCTGGCAGGAAGGTTGGCCCCGTTGATCGGCAGCGTGCCTTCCCCTCTTTGGCAGTCTTATCTGGTGTCGCGATGGGCAGGAGTCAACCTGCCCTTTAGGCCAGATCATGATCCTGTGATGACGCAGGAGCAAGGGCGCAATGCGGCGGATTTAACATGAAGCCGCAGCAATGCGTTTACCATCTGGCATCAAAGCGGCTCGATATCACCCTGGGCGCGCTGCGCGTGAAAGCTGGCAACAAAGGCCGAAAGCTGCCCCGCAGCAATCGCGTCGCGCAGGCCCTGCATCAGATCTTGGTAGTAGTGCAGGTTGTGCCAGGTCAGCAGCATCGAGCCGATGATTTCTTGCGCGCGGATCACATGATGCAGATAGGCGCGCGAATAATTGCGGCAGCAGGGGCAGCTGCAAGCCTCGTCCAAGGGGCGCGGGTCATCCATATGGCGGGCGTTTTTCAGATTGACCTGACCGCGACGGGTCCAGCCCTGCGCTGTGCGCCCCGAGCGCGAGGGCAGCACGCAGTCCATCATATCAATGCCGCGCTCGACAGCGCCCACGATGTCGTCGGGCTTGCCAACACCCATCAGATAGCGCGGCTTGTCCTGCGGCAGCATCTCGGGGGCGTAATCAAGCACGCCAAACATCGCCTCTTGCCCCTCGCCCACTGCAAGGCCGCCGACGGCATAGCCATCAAAGCCGATCTCGGTCAGCGCCTTGGCTGACTGTTCGCGCAAATCGCGGGTGACACCGCCTTGTTGAATGCCAAACAGCGCATGGCCCGGACGATCGCCAAAAGCATCGCGCGAGCGTTGCGCCCAGCGCATCGACATCTGCATAGATTTCGCCACCGTGGCCTCGTCTGCCGGCAAAGCGGGGCATTCGTCAAAGCACATCACGATGTCTGAACCCAGCAGCTTTTGAATCTCCATGCTGCGTTCGGGCGACAGCATGTGTTTCGAGCCGTCAATATGCGAGGAAAACTTGACGCCCTCTTCGGTCAGCTTGCGCAACGAGGCCAGGCTCATCACCTGAAAGCCGCCTGAATCGGTCAGAATCGGGCGATCCCAGTTCATGAACTTGTGCAAGCCGCCCAGCTTGGCGATGCGCTCGGCGGTGGGGCGCAGCATCAGATGATAGGTATTGCCCAGCAAAATATCGGCCCCCGTGGCGCGCACGCTTTCGGGCATCATCGCCTTGACGGTGGCGGCGGTGCCCACGGGCATGAAGGCCGGTGTGCGGATCTCGCCGCGCGGGGTGCTGATCACGCCGGTGCGGGCGCGGCCATCTGTGGCGTGAAGCGCAAAGCTGAAGGCCTTTGGCATGGAAGCTCCTGTCTTTTGTTGCCCTTTTGCGGGATTGAGGGCAGAAAGTGAAGGGGCAAGCCATGCAGCCTTTGTGAGAGTATGTGATGTTACCAGTGAAACGCCAGATTGTGCGGCTGTCTTCTGACGATCGCAGACGCAAAATTGCCGAAGCCGCGCTCAGCTGCCTGCAAGAGGTTGGCCATTCGGGGTTGACCGCGCGCAGGGTGGCAGCGACGGCGGGGATGTCCTTGGGGCATATAACCTATCATTTCAAGGACATGGCACAGGTGCTGACCGAGGCCTTTGATTTGGCCGCGCAGAGGGTACAGGCCGCAGGCCAAGCCGCACTGGCACAAAGCGGCGGCACGGCGGCCGAGCGCTTGGATCGCTATCTGCGTGCAGGCTTTGACAGCACCTTGATGACGCCTGCGCAGTTGCGGCTGCGGGTGGATATGTGGTCAGCGGCCCTGATGCGCCCCGAGGTCGCCCAGATCGAGCGCGATCTTTACACCGCACAGCGCGCCACCATCGAAAGTTTGTTGGATCAGATGGCCGCCAATTACGCCACCGACCGCATTCCAGCCGTTGCCGATATGATTATGGCAACGCTGGATGGCCTGTGGCTGGATTGGCTGCGGCGCGGCGATGAGGCTGCCGTGCGCAACGGGCTTGACGGTTGTGTGTTGTTCGCACGGCTGCGCTTGGGCGGCAGCTGATCAGCCACGCCCGCGCAAAGCATCACGCAGCACGCCCAGCACCACATCCGAAGGCACATCGCTTGCCACAAAAGCCTCGCCAATGCCGCGCGCAAGGATAAAGCGCAGCTTGCCGTCGACGACCTTTTTGTCTTGCCCCATCAGCGCCAAAAGCGCCTCGGCATCCGGCAGATCGCCTTGGATGTCAGCCATATCCACCTTCATGCCCATGGCGCGCAGATGGGCGCGCACGCGGCTTGGTGCCTCTTGCGAACAAAGGCCCAAGCGTTGGCTGAGTTCAAACGCCAGCGCGCAGCCAATAGCCACGCCCTCGCCGTGCAGCAAGCGATCACCATAGCCCGTGGCCTTTTCCAGCGCATGGCAAAAGGTATGACCCAGATTCAGCAGCGCGCGCTCGCCCTCTTCGGTCTCATCGCGGCTGACGATGCCCGCCTTCATCTCGACCGAGCGTTTCACCGCATATTGCCGCAACGCTGCATCGCCCTTGGCCATGGTCGGCGCGTTTGTCTCAAGCCAGTCGTAAAAGGCAGCATCGCCCAAAAGGCCGTATTTAACCACCTCGCCGTAGCCTGCCAGAAAATCGCGCGGCGCAAGCGTGCCCAGCACATCAATATCGGCCAGTACAAGGCTGGGTTGGTGAAAGGCCCCGACAAGGTTCTTACCCTGCGGCGTGTTAATCCCAGTCTTGCCGCCAACCGAGCTGTCCACCTGCGCCAGCAGCGTCGTGGGGATCTGCACAAAGCGCACGCCACGCCGCAAAATCGCCGAGGCAAAGCCGATCAGATCGCCGACCACGCCGCCGCCCAAGGCCACCACCACATCGCGCCGCTCGATCTTTTGTTCAAGCAGCCATTCGGTAGCGCGCGCCAGTTGCGCCCAACCCTTCGAGCTTTCACCCGCAGGCACGGTCAGCGCGGTCATCGTGATGCCGCGCGCCTCAAGCGCCGAGGCAAGCGTCATCAGATGCAGGGCGGCCACCGTGTCATCGGTGATCACGGCCACCTTTTTGCGGTGCAACAGCGGCGCAATATGCTCTGCCGCCTGCCCCAAAAGCCCCTGACCAATGCGCACCTGATAGCTGCGTGTGCCCAGATCGACGTCGATGGTATCAAGGCTCATCTTAGGTCCTTTCCAGAACATCAGGCCGGGTCAAAAGGCTTTCGACCACACGCGCGGCCATGTCTTCAACCGTCAGATCAGCAGAGGAATCCACCGCCAGATCAGCCTCTTGGTAAAACGGCAACCGCGTCTCATATAGCGCGCGCAGGGTTTGATAAGGGTTGGCCGTGCGCAGCAAGGGCCGCGTCGATTTATGCCGCACCCGCGCCCAAAGCACATCCAGATCGGCGCGCAACCAGACCGAGACGCCAGTACTGCGGATCAGGCTGCGGTTGGTGTCGGACAAAAACGCCCCGCCCCCTGTTGACAGCACACAAGGTGCCCCGTGCAACAGCCGGTTCAGCACCTCGGTTTCGCGGGCACGAAAAAACGGCTCGCCGTCACGCTCGAAGATTTCGGCAATCGAGCGGTCCGCCGCGCGGGTGATTTCTTCGTCCGAATCAAGGAAGGGCGCGCCCAAAGCGCGTGCAAGGGCTGTTCCGACAGCGGTTTTCCCCGCCCCCATCATGCCCACCATCACAATTGTTTTCTTTAGTCCAAGCATAAAAGTCCCTGCATGCCTTGGCGTTTACCGCAAAAGGGGCGGCAGATTGCCCAAGCAAATCTTATTTCCCTGAATGGCGTGAACTTGGCGCAAATGCCATATATATTCGCACCAGACGGGAAATCCGTTGCGAGGATGAAACACCAAGACGTCACGGCGGCCTGCTGTTGGTGGCGCGAAAGGCAGTGGACTATGGGCTATGTGATCAAACTGGTGGTGGCGGTCGCGGTGCTTGGGCTGATTGGTCTGAGTGGCTATGCTTATCTGGCGGATCTGGCCCCTGTGCCTGTCGAGATGAAACTTCCTGTGGTGTTGCATGGCGAATAAACCTGCGTCGGTCTGGGCGGTACTGGCGCTTGCAGGCGTCTTGCCCACTTTTGCACAGGCCGAAGGCAAGCCGCTTTCGGTGATCGGCTGGCTGTCGCAATCGGTGGCGCTGTCCGAGCGCAAGGCGGCAAGCGATCCCGCGCGCAGCCAGGCCAATCTGCCGGCCGTGCGGGGCGAGGCCCCGGTCAGCAGTGGGGCTGTGCCTGCGGTGGTGGCGACCACGGTTTTGGGCAAGCCCTTGCTGGACGCGGTGGGGCTTTTGCCGCCCACGGTCACCGGGTTTCCGGCCAATCTGTGGGGCATCGGCAAAAGCGCCGAGATTGCCAGCCAGATCAGTCAAATCGGCGAAGACAGCCTGCCTGCGCTGCGCTCTTTGCTGGTGACGCTTTTGCTGGCCGAGGCACAAGCGCCGATTGATTCGACCGGCGGCGGTGGTTTGCTGTTGGCGCGGATCGACAAGCTATTGGCGATGGGGGCGCTGGATCAGGCGCAAGCGCTGATTGATGCGGCAGGTGCGGATGCCAATGCCGAACTGTTTCGCCGCAGCTTTGACGTTAGCCTGCTGACAGGCGATGAGAATCAGGCCTGCACCTTGCTGAAATCGGCAGCCTCGCTGTCGCCGACCCTGACGACGCGGGTGTTTTGCTTGGCGCGGCAAGGCGATTGGACCGCAGCGGCGCTGACGCTGCGCACAGCCCAAGCCTTGGGCAAAATCTCGCCCGCCGAAGACAGCCTTTTGACGCGGTTTTTAGACCCTTCGCAGTTTGACAGCGACGAGATCCCGCCTGCGCCCAAGCCGGTGACGCCGCTGGTCTGGAAGATTTACGATGCGCTTGGCCAAACCATCCCGACCTCGACCCTGCCCACGGCTTTCGCGCGCGCCGATCTGTCCGATCACGCCGGATGGAAGGCGCAGATAGAGGCTGCCGAGCGATTGGCGCGGGTGGGCGCGATCACGCCAAACGTCCTGCTGGGGCTTTACACCGACCGCGCGCCCGCGGCCTCGGGCGGGGTTTGGGACCGTGCCGATGCGTTTCAGCGGCTGGATGCGGCACTGACGCGGGGCGATCTGACGGCGGTCGAGCAGCGTCTGCCACTGGCCTATGCGCGGATGAAAGATGTCGAGCTGGAGGTGCCCTTTGCCATGCTGTTTGCCGGACGGCTGGCGCGGCTGACACTGACGGGGGATGCGGCGCGGATTTCCTATGAGCTTGGGCTTTTGTCGAATGAATACGAACGCTTGGCCAAGGCAAACCCTAATCTGACCGATGCGCGTGATCGGTTCTTGGCGGGTCTTGCGGCGGGATCTGTGCAGGGCCTGACCGCACCTGACAGCATGGCCCGCGCGATTGCGCCTGCCTTCACAGCCCCCACATTGCCCGAAGATATTGCCGAACTTGTGGCGCAAAAGCGCATCGGCGAGGCGATTGTGCAGGCGATTTTGCGGGTTGGCACCGGGCTTCAGGGCGATCTGTCAAAGGTGTCAGAAGGCATCGCCACGCTGCGGGTGCTGGGGCTAGAGGATGTCGCGCGGCGCACCGCATTACAGGTGATGCTGCTAGAGCGGCGCGGCTGATGGCGATGGCGATGGGCGGGCCTGCCACGGATGCGCTGTGGATCTCGGGGTTTTTGGCCGCCGCTGCCGCTGATCTGGGGGCCGCGCGCAACACGCAACTGGCTTACGGCCGTGATCTGTTGGATTTTCTGGGCTGGTTGGAACGGCGCGCCGCAGGGCTTGGCACCGCCAGCCGCGCCGATGTCGAAGACTATCTGATCTATTGCGAGGCGCAGGGCCTGTCCAAAGCCACCCGCGCGCGCAGACTTTCCGCGATCCGCCAGCTTTACCGCTTTGCGCTGGAAGAGGGCTGGCGCAAGGAAAACCCCGCCTTGCAGCTTAAAGGCCCGGGGGCGGCGAAATCCCTGCCCAAAACCCTAAGCCTCGCCGAGGTTGACCGGATTTTGGCGGCGGCGGCCGGGTATGGCCGCAGCCCTGCCGACCGCTTGCGCAATCGCGCGCTGTTGAACCTGCTTTATGCCACCGGCATGCGGGTCTCCGAATTGGTCACTCTGCCGTTGGCGGCGGTGCGCGGCGATCCGCAGATGATCTTGGTCAAGGGCAAGGGCGATAAGGAACGGCTGGTGCCTTTGTCCCCCCCTGCGCGCGATGCTCTGCGCGATTGGCTGGCGCATCTGGACGCCGAGGCCGAGGGCGCACGCAAAGCCGGCAAGCCTGCGTCAAAGTTCCTGTTTGCCGGACCGGGCGCCGAGGGGCATTTGACGCGGCAGCATTTCTATCTGCTGATCAAAGACATCGCGGTGGCGGGGGGGGTGTCGCCTGCTTTGGTGACACCGCACACCCTGCGCCACGCCTTTGCCACCCATCTGCTGGCAGGCGGGGCCGATCTGATGGTAATCCAGACCCTGCTGGGTCATGCCGATGTCGCCACCACCGAGATTTACACCCATGTGCTGGACGCCCAGCTTAAGGATCTGGTTTTGACGCATCATCCTTTGGCAAAGCCTGCGCGCAAGGCTTGAACCCCTGCGCCGCAGACCCCATAAACAACTGGTACTCAGCCGACACAGGACGACATGGATAGCACGCTCGATATGGCCTTTTGGCTGACTGCCGCCGGAATTTTGGGATTGATCGTTTTGTCGGGCTTTTTTTCCGGCTCGGAAACCGCGCTGACGGCGGCCTCGCGTGGCAAGCTGAAGGCGCAGGCCGACAAAGGCTCCAAAGGTGCCGATGCCGCGATGCAGGTCACCGAAGACAACGAACGCATGATCGGCGCGCTGCTGCTGGGCAACAATATCGTCAATATCCTGTCAGCCTCGCTGGCCACGGCGCTGCTGACGCGGGTGTTTGGCCATAATGGGGTGGCGGTGGCGACCTTGGTGATGACAGTTCTGATCCTGATTTTCGGCGAGGTGCTGCCGAAAACTCTTGCGATCACCTTCCCCGAGGCGGTGGCGGCACGGGTGGCGCCGGTTATTCGCGTGCTGATCTTTGTGTTCTCGCCGGTGATCACCATCGTGCGGGCCTTGGTGCGCGCGCTGCTGTTTTTGGTGGGCGTCAAGACCGACCCAAGCCGTAAGATGTTGGCGTTGCAAGAAGAAATCGTCGGCGCAATTGCCTTGGGCCATAGCGAAGGCGCGATGGAGAAAGACGCGCGCGACCGGCTTTTGGGGGCCTTGGATCTGGGCCAGCGCACGGTGGACGAGATCATGCGCCACCGCCGCCAGATCGAGATGATCGACGCAGACCTGCCGCCGGGCGATCTGATCACCAAGGTGCTGGCCTCGGCCCATACCCGCCTGCCGCTTTACCGCGACAACGAGGAAAACATTTTGGGCGTGATCCATGCCAAAGACCTGTTGCGCGAGGTGGACCGCCTGTTGCGCGGTGACGGTGGCGGGATCGAGGCGCTTGATATCGTCAAAGTCGCGATGAAGCCCTATTTCATCCCCGACACCACCAGTCTTGATGAGCAAATGCGCGAATTCCTGAAACGGCGCACGCATTTTGCCATGGTGGTCGATGAATACGGCGCGCTGCAAGGGCTGATCACGCTTGAGGATATCTTGGAAGAAATCGTCGGCGATATCACCGATGAATTCGATGTGGTGGCGCGCAATTCTGGCCCAAAGATGAGCGAGAACGGCGATTTTCTGATCGAGGGCAGCATGACCATTCGCGATTTGAACCGCGCGATGGATTGGAACCTGCCCGACACCGAAGCCAATACGCTGGCGGGCTTGGTGATCCACGAGGCCCAGACCATTCCCAACGAGGGACAGGTATTTCAGTTCCACGGCTTCCGCTTTGAGGTGATCGCACGGCAGGAAAACCGTCTGACCAAGCTGAAGCTGCGGCCAATTTAAGCGCCCTTGCCCGAATTTGCGCGCAAGGTGAAGCCAAGACTTTCCTTGCGCGCGCCCCTGCGCTATGACCGCGGCGAGAGCACCCTTTGCCCAATTGGAGGCCATTCCATGAGCACCATCATTGACATTCACGCCCGCGAAATTCTTGACAGCCGCGGCAATCCCACCGTCGAGGTGGATGTGCTGCTGGAAAGCGGTGCTATGGGCCGCGCGGCGGTGCCTTCGGGGGCCTCGACCGGCGCCCATGAGGCCAACGAGCGCCGCGACGGCGACAAGGCGCGCTATCTTGGCAAGGGCGTGCTTGAAGCAGTGGCGGCCGTGAACGGCGAGATCGCGCAAGAGATCGTTGGTTTTGACGCCACCGAACAGGTCGGCATTGACCGCACCATGATCGAATTGGACGGCACGCCGAACAAATCGCGTCTGGGGGCCAATGCGATTTTGGGCGTGTCTTTGGCGGTGGCCAAGGCTGCGGCAGAATTCACCGGCCAGCCTTTGTATCGCTATATCGGCGGCACTTCGGCGCGGATGCTGCCGGTGCCGATGATGAACATCATCAATGGCGGCGAACATGCCGACAACCCGATCGACATTCAGGAATTCATGATCATGCCGGTGGGGGCTTCGAACATCAAAGAAGCCATCCGCATGGGCTCTGAAGTGTTCCACACCCTGAAAAAAGAGCTGCAAGCCGCAGGCCATAACACCGGCATCGGCGACGAGGGCGGCTTTGCACCGAACCTCAGCTCTGCCCGCGACGCGCTTGATTTCATTCTGAAATCCATCGAAAAAGCCGGCTACAAGCCCGGTCAGGACATCTATCTTGCGCTGGATTGTGCGGCCACCGAATACTTTAAGGGCGGCAAATACGAGATGAAGGGCGAGGGCAAGTCGCTGAGCATCGAAGAGAATGTCGATTTCCTTGCAGGCCTTGCTGCCGACTATCCGATCATCTCGATCGAGGATGGCTGCTCGGAAGATGATTGGGCGGGCTGGAAGCTGTTGACCGACCGTTTGGGCGCAAAGGTGCAGCTGGTTGGCGACGATCTGTTTGTCACCAACCCGCGGCGTTTGGCCGAAGGCATTGCCGCAGGTTGCGCCAATTCGATGCTGGTCAAGGTCAACCAGATCGGCACCCTGACCGAGACCTTGCAGGCCGTCGATATGGCGCATCGCGCGCGCTATACCAATGTGATGTCGCACCGCTCGGGCGAGACCGAAGATTACACCATCGCCGATCTTTCGGTGGCCACCAACTGCGGCCAGATCAAGACCGGCTCGCTGTCGCGCTCGGACCGGTTGGCCAAGTATAACCAGCTGATCCGTATCGAGGAAATGCTGGGCGAGACCGCAGAATATGCGGGCCGCTCGATCCTGCGTGGCTGATGTTTCAAGCCTCGTTTTAGAAAGGCGCGTGCAGCTTTGCGCGCGCCTTTTGCGTTACAGCGCCCGCAACAGCCGCGCAGGCGCATAGGGCTGCCACAGCGCATCCGCCCCCTGCCCCAAGATCTGATCGGCCAAAGCCTCGGCGGCAAAGGCGGCAAGGGTGACGCCCGAATGCATCACCGCAAGGCTAAGCCCGTCGCAGGCCTGTCCCAGCACGGGCAGCGTATCGCCGGGCACCGGACGATGGCCGATCAGGGTCTGAGCAAGGCTGATTTTGCTGCCAAAAAGGTCTGATAGATTGGCAAGCGTGGTTTGCGCAGCACCTTCGGCGATGCTTTCGCTTGGGTCAGATTGATGATGCGCTGCACAGGGCGCGATCAGGCTGCCATCGGCGGTTTGGCGAATTTCCTGTTCGGGCGTGACAAGAATATGGGTGATGCGAAACGCCACGGGGTCGCTGCGCAAGATCAGGCCGGGCCGCTGCAACATCGGCAGATCAAGCCCGATGCTGTGCAAAAGCTGCGGCGTGGCCACACCTGCGGCCAGAATGGTGTGATCGGCGATCAACGGCCCGATTGCGCTTGCAACCCCGCTGACCCGCCCGCCGGTCTGGATCAGGCCTTTGGCCGCAAGCCCCGACAGAACCCGCGCGCCAGAGGCTGCAAGCAGCGCGTGGGTCAGGGCTGCGGCATCGGTGGCGCCTTCGGTGACAAAGTGCAGCGCGCGCGCGGGCGGGTGCGCAAGCGCGGGTTCCAAGGCCGCGATCTGTTCGGCTGTCACCGGATCGGCCGGATAGCCCAAAGCGGCCAGATCGGCCTGCATCTGATCAAAGCCTTGGCCCTGATCCTCCCACCACAGCGCACCTTGCCAGCGCGGCGCGGGCAGCGCCATCTCGCGTTGCAGGCGGTGATGCGCGCGCATCGCCTCGGCGCGCAGGCGGTGGTGGGCGGCATCGGCATAAAAGCTGGCGTTGATCCAGCCAAAACTGCGGCCAGAGGCAGCGCTTGCGGGGCGCGCGGCCTCGATCACCGTGACCTCGCCCCCCGCCCGCGCCAAGCGAAACGCAAGGCTTGCCCCCAACAGACCCGCACCGATGATAAGGATTTTCATGGCTTCTCCCTTTACAGCGATGCTGACATCTTGGCACAAGATGCGAAAGGGGGCCGCGATGGACGCTGACCGGATTATTGCAAAGCTGGGGCTTGCGCCGCACCCCGAGGGCGGCTGGTATCGCCAAACCTGGGTCGGGCCCGAGGTTGCGGGCCGCGCGGTGGGCACGGCGATTCACTTTCTGCTGAAGGCAGGCGAGGCAAGCCATTGGCACCGCGTTGACGCCGATGAGATTTGGCTTTGGCATGCGGGCGCCAAGCTTGAGCTGTCCTTGGGCACCGACCGCGCCGCATCGGTGCTCTTGGGGCCGGATGTGCTGGGCGGCGATCAGGTGCAGGCGGTGGTGCCGCAGGGCTGGTGGCAGGCGGCGCGCAGTTTGGGGGATTGGAGCTTGGTGTCCTGCACCGTCTCGCCCGGGTTTCGGTTTGAGGGGTTCGAGCTTGCGCCCCCTACCTTTGATTTGCCGCGATGAGACGCGATCAGGCCTTTATCGCCGCCTTGCCGATGGCGGTGAAAGCGCGGCTGATGCTGCGATCCGACCGCGAGGGGCTGCGGCATCTGCTGGGCCATGCCGGTTTGATCGCGGTTTGCGGCGCGTGGATCGGGCTTGGCCTGCCGCTGTGGTGGGCTTTGCTGCCGGTGCAGGGCGTGCTGATTGTGTTTTTGTTCACGCTGGAACATGAGGCGACGCATAAGACGCCCTTTGCCTCGGAACCGCTAAACGAGGCGGTCGGGCGGGCTTGTGGCTTTTTGCTGCTGCTGCCGTTTGAAAACTTTCGCTATTTTCATCTGGCCCATCACCGCTGGACCAATATCGAAGGCCGCGACCCCGAGCTTGCGGGGCCAAAGCCCGAAAGCTGGCGCGATTGGGCACTTCATGTCAGCGGCCTGCCCTATTGGCGCGGCCAGATCCGCCAAATCGCCGACCATGCCATGGGGCGCACGGATGCAAGCTATCTGCCCCGCAGCGCAGCGGCGCGGGTGCAGCGCGAGGCGCAAGTCATGCTGCTGGGCTACGCGGTGGTCGCGCTCAGCCTGTTGCTGACGCCGCTGCTGTTCTGGGTCTGGCTGCTGCCGATGGTTTTGGGCCAACCCGCACTGCGGCTCTATCTTTTGGCCGAACATGGCGATTGCCCAAAGGTGGCCGAGATCTTTTTGAACACCCGCACCACCACGACCACGGCGCTGATGCGGTTTTTGGCATGGAACATGCCCTATCACACCGAACATCATGTCTTTCCCGCCGTGCCGTTTTACCAATTGCCGCGCCTGCACCGCCTGATGCGGGCCGAGTTGCGGGTGACAGCCGCAGGCTACCGCGCCTTTACCGCCGCCTATCTGCGCCGCCGCCGCTAATATCGCGCGCTTGGATTGTATCGCATACAAAATTGCGGTGGCAGTACGGACGGCCGCAGGTTAGCTGTTTGGCATGAACACCACGGTAAAAAATGAAGACTCGCTGCGCGGCTTAGGCTTTGCGCTGACCGCCTATGTGCTTTGGGGCTTTTTGCCGATTTTCATGAAGGCGC
Organism: Cypionkella sp.; assembly: GCF_036782355.1. NCBI lineage: Bacteria > Pseudomonadati > Pseudomonadota > Alphaproteobacteria > Rhodobacterales > Paracoccaceae > Cypionkella > Cypionkella sp. The sequence goes on along the minus strand of NZ_DAIPZF010000002.1, from coordinate 119,605 downwards.
TGGCGCATATCTCGCCCGCCGAGGTGATCGCGCATCGGGTGATCTGGTCGCTGCCGATTGCCGGCGTGGTGCTTTGGGCAACGGGGCGCACCGGCGATCTGATGGTGGCGCTGCGCACCCCGAAAATGCTGCTGATGGGGGCGGCGACGGCGGCGCTGATCACCATCAACTGGGGGATTTACGTCTGGGCGATCGGCGCGGGCCATGCGCTGGACGCGGCCTTGGGCTATTACATCAACCCGCTGTTTTCGGTGTTTTTGGGCGCGATGCTGCTGGGCGAAAAGCTTAGCCTGTCGCAGAAATGGGCGATTGCGCTGGCGGCCTTGGCAGTGATCGTGCTGACACTCGAGGCAGGCAAGCTGCCGCTGGTAGCGCTTGGTCTGACGATCAGCTGGGGCGCCTATGCCTATCTGAAAAAGTCGCTGCCGATTGGGCCGAACCAAGGCTTTTTCCTTGAAATTCTGATCCTTACGCCCTTTGCCTTGGGCTATATCCTTTGGGCCGAAATTACGGGAACCTCGCATTTCATCGCCGGATCAACCTTTGACACGGTGCTGCTGCTGTGCTGCGGTCTGGTCACGGCGGTGCCTTTGATGATCTATGCCAATGGTGCGAAACTGCTGCGGCTGTCGACCATCGGCATCTTGCAATACATCGCCCCGACGATGATCTTTCTGACGGCGGTTTTTGTCTTTGGCGAGCCGTTTGGCACCGCGCGGATGATTGCCTTTCCGATGATCTGGGCGGCGCTGGTGATCTATACCGCCTCGATGCTGCGCCAAGCGCGCGGGCGCTAAGGCCGGCTGATCTTACCGCCGCCAATCGCTGCCGCAACGCCCGTGGTGCTGGCGCAAGAGGTGGGCAGGCCTGCAACCACCCGCGCGGCCAAAAAGCCGAAGGCCTGCGCCTCTAACATATCGCCGTCAAAGCCTGCAGCCTCGATCGGGCGCACCGCGCAGGGCAGCCGCGCGGCAAGCTCTGCCATCAGCGCGCCATTGTGCCGCCCGCCGCCCGCAACCAAAAGCTGCGCCACTGGGGCGGGAAAAAACTGCGCAGCTTGCGCCACACAAGCCGCCGCAATCGCCGTCAGCGTCGCCGCTGCATCGGCATCAGACAGCGCTGCGGTCTTGGCATAAAAGCCTGCAAAATCATCGCGATCCAAGGATTTTGGCGGGATTTTGTGAAAATAGCCCTGCGCCAGAAACGCCTCTACCAGCGCCTGATCGACGCGGCCCGCAGCCGCCAGCGCCCCGCCCAAATCCTGCGCCAGCCCGCGCCGCCTCTGCATCAGATCGTTGATCGGCGCATTGGCAGGCCCGGTGTCAAAGGCCAGCAAAGCGCCCGCAGCTTCAGGCGCAGGCAGGCGCGGGTCGATCCAGGTGACATTGCCCACCCCGCCCAGATTTAAAATCGCAAGCGGTTGATCCGCCTGCATATACTGCGCACAAGCAAAGTGGAAAAACGGCGCAAGCGGCGCGCCCTGCCCACCCATCGCCACATCATTGCTGCGAAAGTCCCAGACCACAGACTTGCCCAAAGCCTGCGCCAAAACCGCGCCATCCCCCGCCTGATGCGTGCGCCCAGCCCCCGGATCATGCGCCAAGGTCTGGCCATGAAACCCGATCAGATCATAGCCCGAAAACCGCGACAACAGCTCTGCATGCGCGGTTTCAACCACCTCGGCCGCAGCCGCCACCCCCGACTGCCCCGGCCATTTGCCAAAACCCGCGCGCAAGGTGGCCCGCTCGGCCTCGGAATAGGCGCGATAGGCCTTGGGACCAAACTCGGCAATGCGCTGGCCATCGCAGCGCAGCATCGCCGCATCGACCCCATCCAGCGAAGTGCCCGACATTGTGCCCAGAACCCACAGATCAGCCTGCTTGCCCATATTCCCTTTAGCCCCCAGCCCCGCTATACCCATGCTACCTTAAAGCATGAGTGAGCAATGACCTACCATCCGAAATCCGAATTCATGAGCGTAATGATGACCCGTGGCTTTCTGGCCGATTGCACGGATTATCAAGCGCTTGACGAGGCTTTGGTCAAAGGGGTCGTGCCTGCTTACATCGGCTTTGACGCCACGGCAAAATCGCTGCATGTGGGCTCGCTGATCCAGATCATGATGCTGCGCTGGCTGCAAAAATGCGGCGGCAAGCCCATCGTGCTGATGGGCGGCGGCACCACCAAAGTCGGCGATCCCTCGTTTCGTGCCGAAGAACGCCCGCTGCTGACCTCGGCCCAGATCGACGCCAATATCGCCGGCATCAAGCAGGCCTTCGCGCCCTATGTGCACTTTGGCGAAGGCCCCAATGACGCGATCATGGTCAATAACGCTGAATGGCTGGATGGGCTGAACTACCTGGATTTCCTGCGCGACATCGGGCGGCATTTCTCGGTCAACCGGATGCTGTCGTTTGAATCGGTCAAATCCCGGCTCGACCGCGAGCAATCGCTGTCCTTCCTTGAATTCAACTATATGATCCTGCAAGCCTATGATTTCCTTGAAATCAACCGCCGCTATGGCTGTATCTTGCAAATGGGCGGCTCGGATCAATGGGGCAATATCATCAATGGTATTGATCTCACGCGCCGCGTGCTGGACCATGATATCTACGGGCTGACCTCGCCGCTGCTGACCACCTCTGACGGCAAGAAAATGGGCAAATCCGCCAGCGGTGCGGTTTGGCTGAACGGCGACATGCTCTCGCCCTATGAATTCTGGCAGTTCTGGCGTAACACCACCGACGCCGATGTCGGCCGCTTCCTCAAGCTTTACACCGAACTGCCGCTTGCAGACTGCGACCGCCTCGGCGCGCTGCAAGGCTCCGAGATCAACGCTGCCAAAATCATCCTCGCCAATCAGGTCACAGCCCTGCTGCACGGGCCCGAGGCCGCCACAACCGCCGAAGCCACCGCCCGCGAGGTCTTCGAGCGCGGCGGCGTCGGCGACGATCTGCCCACCGTCACCGTCTCGACCGAAGAGCTGGGCGAGGGCATCAGCATCGTGCAATTGATCCTGCGTGCAGGGCTTGCAGGCTCGGGCAAAGACGCCAAACGCCTGATCCTTGAAGGCGGCGCCAAAATGAACGACGAAATCGTCACCGACGCAGGCCTGCGCATTGGCGCGGGCCATCTGGCCGAACCGCTAAAACTCACCGTCGGCAAAAAGCGCCACGCTTTGGTGGTCTTGGCCTAAACAAAAGGGCAGGACGCACGCGCCCTTCCCCTTCATCTGTCTGAAAATATCCTGGGGGTCCGGGGGCAAAGCCCCCGGCCGCCGCAGCGATCACTCGGTCACAGTCACCTGCGCCATAAAGTCAGGCTCGCTCACCTCGCCATTACCACCGGCACCGCGCTTGATCGCGTCAATCACCTCCATGCCTTTGATCACCTTGCCAATCACCGTATATTGCCCATTCAGGAAATCCCCCGGTGCAAACATCACGAAGAACTGGCTGTTGGCAGAATCCGGATCCGCCGAGCGTGCCATCCCCACGGTGCCACGCTCAAAAGGCACGTCGGAAAACTCTGCCGCGATATTGGGCAGATCCGATCCGCCCATGCCCGCCATCGAGGTGTCGCCGCCCTTTTTGCCAAACTTCACGTCGCCGGTCTGCGCCATAAAGCCGTCGATCACGCGGTGAAACACCACGCCATCATAGCCGCCCGATTTCGCCAGTGCGACGATTTGGGCCGCGTGTTTTGGCGCGTGCAGGGTGTCAAGGTCGATCACGACCTCGCCCTTCACGCCGCCGTCCACCTCGATTACCAGGTTCGGGCCGGGGCCGTCGCCTTCGGCAAAGGCCGGAGCCGCCGCCAGCAGCAGGGCTGCCAATGCGATCTTATTGAACATCTGCAGCCACCCGCACGGTGATCATCCGATCGGGGTTTGCTGGTGGCTCGCCCTTGGTGATCTTATCGACCAAATCCATTCCCGAAATCACCCGCCCGTAAACGGTATATTGACGGTTCAAGAAGTGGTTGTCGGAAAAGTTGATGAAAAACTGGCTGTTGGCCGAGTTCGGGTTCGACGAACGCGCCGCCCCAATGGTGCCACGATCATGCGGAATGCCCGAGAATTCTTGGGTCAGATCAGGATATTCCGACCCACCGGTGCCTGCGCGACGCAGGTTAAAGTCTTTTTCCATATTGCCGTTGGCGACATCGCCGGTCTGGGCCATAAAGCCGTCGATCACGCGGTGAAAGCAAACATTGTCATAGGCCTTCTCACGCGCCAGCGTCTTCATCCGCTCGACATGCAAAGGCGCGATATCATTCAGCATCTCGATAACGACTTCGCCGTCTTTGAGGGTGATGATCACGGTGTTTTCTGGGTCTTTGATCTCGGCCATTGGGTTTATCCTTTGTGACATTTGACGCGGAAACTAGCGTTTGATGCGGATAAGGGAAAGGGCAAACAGTTGACGAAAGCCTCGGATGGGCGGAAACAGGGGCAAGACCGAAAGCCTGCATAAGGAGCGCGCTGTGACTTGGAAGACAATCGACGATATGGCCTTGGCGGGCAAAGTGGTGCTGACCCGCGTGGACATCAACGTGCCGATGGAAGGCGCGCAGGTTACTGACGCGACGCGGATCGAAAAGATCGTGCCAACGGTCGAAGATCTGATCGCGCGCGGTGCCAAGGTGGTGCTTTTGGCGCATTTCGGCCGCCCCAAGGGCAAAACCCTGCCCGAGATGAGCCTGCGCTTGGTGCTGCCAGCGCTTGAGGCCGCCTTGGGCCGCAGCGTGACCTTTATGGAGCATCCAAGCCGCGAGGCGATCAACGCTTTGCCGCAAACCGCGGTGGTTCTGGCTGAGAACATGCGCTTTTCGCCGCTGGAAGAGGCCAATGACCCGCAGATGGCGGCAGATTTGGCGGCTTTGGGCGATTATTTCTGCAATGATGCGTTTTCGGCAGCGCACCGCGCCCATGCCTCGACCGAGGGCGTGGCCCGCTTGCTGCCGTCTTTTGCGGGCCGCTTGATGGCCGAAGAATTGGCAGCCCTAGAGGCCGCCTTGGGCAAACCCGAGCGGCCTGTGGTCGCGGTTGTGGGCGGGGCGAAAGTCTCGACCAAGCTCGACTTGCTGGGCAATCTGGTCAGCAAAGTCGATCATCTGGTGATCGGCGGCGGCATGGCCAACACCTTCCTTGTCGCCCAAGGCATCGAGGTTGGCAAATCCTTGGCCGAACGCGATATGGCACCGACAGCACTTGAGATCATCGCCAAGGCCAAGGCTGCGGGCTGCACCATTCATCTGCCGATCGATGTGGTGGTGGCGCGCGAATTCAAGGCAGGCGCCGACAATCAGACCATGGCCGCTGCCGATTGCCCCAGTGATGCGATGATTTTGGACGCAGGCCCGCAAACCGTTGCAGCTTTGCGCCAAGTGTTCGAGGGCTGCAAAACCCTGATCTGGAACGGGCCTTTGGGCGCGTTCGAGATCGAGCCGTTTAACGCCGCCACCAATGCCGCAGCGCAGGCCGCAGCAGAGCTGACACGCGCCGGCAAGCTGGTCTCGGTGGCAGGCGGCGGCGATACGGTCGCGGCCCTGAACCAAGCAGGGGCTGCTGCCGGTTTTACCTTTATCTCGACCGCAGGCGGTGCGTTCTTGGAATGGATGGAAGGCAAAACCCTGCCCGGCGTTGCAGCTTTGGGGTGAAAATTGGGCTTAGGCGGGGCCGCTGTGCCTCGCCTAAGGTCTTGTTAGCGTAAACAAATCTGATGTTAGCGTAACCAATATTGCGCCATGCTCGGAAGCTTTCTACCAGCAAGGAAACCACTTTCCCCGCTGAGGAGCATCCCATGCGCGCGACAAAGGCCGTTCAGAAAATTCTGTCCAATTACGAGGGCGAGACCCCCGGCGTGAAGGCAAATCTGTGCCGGATCCTGATGGAGGGCAAGCTGGGCGGCACCGGCAAGATGATCATTCTGCCGGTCGATCAGGGCTTTGAACATGGGCCCGCCCGCAGCTTTGCGCCAAACCCCGCAGGCTATGACCCGCATTACCACTATCAATTGGCCATCGACGCGGGGCTAAACGCCTATGCCGCACCCTTGGGCTCGCTTGAGGCCGGGGCAGATACTTTTGCAGGTCAAATTCCAACGATTTTGAAGCTGAACTCGTCCAATTCGCTGATGTCAGACACGGCTGGCAAAAATCAGGCGGTGACGGGGTCGGTGGCTGATGCGCTGCGTTTGGGCTGTGCGGCGATTGGGTTTACCATCTATCCCGGCTCTGACATGGCGCTGGATATGTTCGAAGAGATCGTCGAGATGCGGCGCGAGGCAGCAGCCTCGGGGATTGCCACCGTGATCTGGTCTTATCCGCGCGGCGAGGCGATCAGCAAATCGGGCGAAACCGCGATTGATGTCGCCGCCTACGCCGCCCATATCGCAGCACTTTTGGGCGCGCATATCATCAAGATCAAACTGTCGACCGATCATCTGATGTTGCCCGAGGCGAAAAAGGTCTATGAAGATCAAAGCATTGCCATTGCCGATATGGCGCAGCGGGTCAAGCATTGCGTCGATGCCTCTTTTGCGGGGCGGCGCTTGATCGTGTTTTCGGGCGGGGCGGCCAAGGGGGCCGATGCGGTCTATGATGACGCACGCGCCATCCGCGACGGCGGCGGCAACGGCTCGATCATCGGCCGCAATTCGTTTCAGCGCGACCGCGGCGAGGCTTTGGCGATGCTGAGCAAATTGGTCGAGATCTATCGCGGCCGCGCCTAAGGCCAAAGCCTTGATGCCATAAGCGTTTTTTTGCTTGCAGCTGCATTTTGAGGATTCACATGATTCGCAAGATGTGACATGGTGGCCAAACGAACCATCCCCGACAATGAGGGGTGGGCGTAGAGGCAGAGCAGATGATTACCCCGCAATCACGGCCCGCTATGGGTGGCATGTTTTTTATTGTGCTTGCGTTTACGCTGGGCGGTTACTTCACCTTTGCGGCGGTTCAGGGCGATTACGGAATTTTCCGTCGCGTTCAGATTAACGCCGAAATCGTGAAGCTAACCGCCGAGCGCGATCTGCTTGCATCCGAACTTGCACAGATGAACAATCTGACGCGACGGCTGTCGGATGAGTATCTGGACATCGACCTTTTGGACGAGCGCGTGCGCGATGTGCTGGGCTATCTGCGCGCCGATGAGGTCGTGATCCGCTGATCGGGCGACCCAAACCTGTCTGAATTTCAAATTTTGCATAGCAGCCATGCAGCGGAAACTTCGCTGCATTTTCTTTTTTGCGTTTTTTCACCGATGCTGTATAGATAGTTTAACACTAAACGATCTTGCAACGTGACGGGAGGACGCCACCTTGGCTGCGAAAAAAGCCCCAGAGAAATCAAATGTGTCGAAGGAAGAACTGCTTAAGTTCTACCGCGAGATGCTGATGATCCGCCGATTCGAAGAAAAAGCTGGCCAGCTTTATGGCATGGGTCTGATCGGGGGGTTCTGTCACCTCTATATCGGGCAAGAGGCGGTTGTGGTTGGGCTTGAGGCCTGCACCAAAGAGGGTGACAAGCGCATCACCAGCTACCGCGATCACGGCCATATGTTGGCTTGCGGCATGGAAGCCAATGGCGTGATGGCCGAGCTGACCGGGCGCGAGGGGGGATACTCCAAGGGCAAGGGCGGCTCGATGCATATGTTCAGCCGCGAGAAGCATTTCTACGGCGGCCACGGCATTGTTGGCGCACAGGTGCCGCTGGGCGCAGGTCTGGCCTTTGCCGATAAATACAAAGGCAATGACAATGTGACCTTCGCCTATTTCGGCGATGGTGCGGCCAACCAAGGCCAGGTCTACGAGACCTATAACATGGCCGAACTTTGGGATCTGCCTGTGATTTTTGTGATTGAAAACAATCACTACGCCATGGGCACCTCGCAGGCGCGTTCGACCAAATCGGAAACCTTGTTTGGCCGTGGCTTGGCTTATGGCATTGCAGGCGAGCAGGTTGACGGCATGGATGTGCTGGCGGTCAAAGAAGCGGGCGAAAAGGCCGTGGCGCACTGCCGCGCCGGAAAAGGCCCCTATATTCTGGAAATGATGACCTATCGCTATCGCGGCCACTCGATGTCGGATCCGGCGAAATACCGCACCCGCGAAGAGGTCGAAAAGATGAAATCCGAAAAGGATGCCATCGAACATGTGCGCGATTTGCTGCTGAACTCTGGCCTTGCTTCGGATGAAGATCTGAAGGCGATCGACAAGTCGATCAAAGAGGTGGTGAACGCCAGCGCCGAATTCGCCAAAGCAAGCCCAGAGCCGGCCCTGTCCGAGCTTTGGACCGATATTTACGCCTGAGGGGGAGAAAACCATGGCAGTAGACGTTCTTATGCCCGCGCTTTCGCCCACGATGGAAGAAGGCACGCTGGCGAAATGGCTGGTCGCAGAGGGCGATATGGTCAAATCTGGCCAGATCATCGCTGAAATTGAAACCGATAAGGCCACGATGGAATTCGAGGCGGTGGATGAAGGCAAGGTTGGCCGGATTCTGGTGGCCGAGGGCACCTCGGGCGTGAAGGTGAACACGCCGATCATGACCTTGGTGGAAGACGGCGAATCGGCTGATGCGGCCCCTGCCCCAGTGGCCGCAGCCGTTGCCGCACCTGTGGCGGCAGCAGCCGCTGCACCCGTTGCCGCTGCGGTGGCGGTGGTGTCAAAGGCCAGCCCCGATTGGCCCGCCGGCACGCCGATGAAGACCATGACCGTGCGGGAAGCCCTGCGCGAGGCGATGGCCGAAGAGATGCGCGACAATCCCAACGTCATGTTGATGGGCGAAGAGGTTGGCGAATATCAGGGCGCTTACAAGATCAGCCAAGGCTTGCTGGACGAGTTCGGCCCCAAGCGGATCGTTGACACACCGATCACCGAAGCCGGCTTTACCGGCATCGCGATTGGTGCGGCTTGGGGTGGTTTGAACCCGATTGTCGAGTTCATGACTTTTAACTTCGCCATGCAAGCCATTGACCACATTCTGAATTCGGCGGCAAAGACCAACTATATGTCTGGCGGCCAATTGGGTTGTCCGATTGTGTTTCGCGGCGCCAATGGTGCCGCGGCCCGCGTCGGCGCTCAGCACAGCCAAGACTATGCGGCCTGGTATGCAGCGATCCCCGGCCTGCGGGTGGTGATGCCCTATTCGGCGAGCGACGCGAAGGGTCTGCTTAAGCAGGCGATCCGCGATCCGAACCCGGTGATCTTCCTTGAAAACGAGATCATGTATGGCAAATCCTTTGAAGTGCCTGATTTGGCTGACTTTACCATTCCCTTCGGTAAGGCGCGGATCTGGCGCGAGGGCACGGATGTGACCATCGTGTCTTTTGGCATCGGCATGACCTATGCGCTGGAAGCGGCGGAACAGCTGGCCGCCGAGGGCATCTCGGCCGAGGTGATTGATCTGCGCACCCTGCGCCCGATTGACTATGACACCGTGCTTGCCAGCGTGCAGAAAACCAACCGCTGCGTCACCGTCGAGGAAGGCTTCCCCGTAGGCTCGATCGGCGATCACTTGGCCAGCACCATCATGCAGCGCGCCTTTGATTATCTGGACGCGCCGGTGGTGACTTGCACCGGCAAAGATGTGCCGATGCCCTATGCCGCCAACCTTGAAAAGCTGGCTTTGGTGACGACCGCCGATGTGGTCGCTGCTGTCAAATCTGTTTGCTACCGCTGAGGAGGCGAAAATGGCTGTAGAAATTCTTATGCCCGCGCTGTCTCCGACGATGGAGGAAGGCACGCTGGCGAAATGGCTGGTGAAAGAGGGCGACGCGGTCAAATCGGGCCAGATCATCGCAGAAATCGAAACCGATAAGGCGACGATGGAGTTCGAGGCGGTGGACGAGGGCACGATCGGCAAGCTGCTGATCGCCGAGGGCACTGCGGGCGTCAAGGTGAACACGCCGATTGCGATGCTGTTGGAAGACGGCGATGCGGCGGATGCCAAGCCTGCGGCTGCGGTGGTTGCGGCCCCCGTGGTTGCAGCACCTGTAGCGGTGGCAGCGGTTGCGGCCCCTGTGGCGGCTAAAGCTGGCGGCGCGCGGGTGTTTGCCTCGCCTTTGGCGCGGCGGATTGCAGCGGAAAAGGGTCTGGATCTGACGGCGATCAAAGGCTCGGGTCCACATGGGCGCATCGTGCGCGCCGATGTTGAAGGTGCAAAAGCGGCGGCCCCTGTGGCTGCGGTGGCAGCGGCCCCCGTGCAGGCGCCTGTGGCTGCGGTTGCAGCGGCAAGCGGTCCTTCGACCGAAACCGTGCTTAAGACCTATGCTGACCGTCCGTTTGAAGAAATCGCCCTGAACGGCATGCGCAAAACCATTGCCGCGCGCCTGACCGAGGCCAAGCAAACCGTGCCGCATTTCTATCTGCGCCGCGATATCGAGCTGGACGCGCTGATGGCCTTTCGCGGTCAGCTCAATGCCAAGCTGGAAGCGCGCGGCGTCAAGCTGTCGGTGAATGATTTCATCATCAAGGCCTGCGCTTTGGCGCTGCAACAAGTGCCTGCGGCCAATGCGGTCTGGGCTGGCGATCGGGTGTTGCAGTTCAAGAAATCAGATGTCGCGGTGGCGGTGGCGATTGAAGGCGGGCTGTTCACGCCGGTTCTGAAAGATGCCGAAGCCAAGTCGCTTTCGGCGCTGTCGGCCGAGATGAAAGACCTTGCCAAGCGTGCGCGTGACCGCAAACTTGCGCCGCACGAATACCAAGGCGGCAGCTTTGCGATTTCAAATCTGGGTATGTTCGGCGTTGATAACTTTGACGCGATCATCAATCCGCCACATGCGGCGATTTTGGCTGTGGGCGCGGGTGTGGCCAAACCGATCGTCAAGGACGGCGCGGTTGTGGTTGGCACGGTGATGTCGGTGACGCTCTCGGTGGATCACCGCGTGATCGACGGGGCTTTGGGCGCGCAGCTTTTGACCGCGATCAAGGACAATCTGGAAAACCCCTTGGCGATGCTGGCCTAAAGCCTGCTCAGCCTAAAAAAGCCCCCGCAGAGCGATCTGCGGGGGCTTTTTCGTTAGATCTTACCGCAAAGCAATTGGTCCATGGTCACCGAAGGCTGCGCGCAGCCTGCCTCGCCCACGACTTTTGCCGGAACGCCCGCAACCGTGGTGTTAGGCGGCACATCTTGCAGCACCACTGACCCCGCGGCGATGCGCGAGCAATGGCCGACGTGGATATTGCCCAAAACCTTGGCCCCTGCCCCGATCAGCACCCCGTCACCAATCTTTGGATGACGGTCGCCGTCTTCCTTGCCGGTGCCGCCAAGCGTGACCGAATGCAGCATCGAGACATTGTCGCCGACCACAGCCGTTTCGCCGATCACAATGGAATGGGCATGGTCGATCATGATGCCACGGCCGATTTTCGCGGCTGGGTGGATATCGACACCAAAGGTCTCGGACACCCGCATTTGCACGAAATACGACATATCGCGCCGCCCGTTTTGCCACAGCCAATGGCCAATGCGGTAGGCTTGGATCGCCTGATAGCCCTTGAAGAACAAGATCGGCTGGATAAAGCGCAGGCAGGCCGGGTCGCGGTCAAACACCGCCGTCACATCGGCGCGCGCGGCTTGGCCAATGCTGGGGTCGCTGGCATAGGCCTCATCCGCGATTTCGCGCAAGATCTGCTCGCTCATCTCGCCGCTGGCGAGTTTCAGCGAAAACCGATAGGCCAGCGCGCGTTCCAACGAGGGGTGATGCAGCAGGCTGGAATGCACAAGCCCGCCCAAAAGCGGCTCGTTTTCCACCATGGCAAAGGCCTCTTGGCGCACGCGCTGCCAGACCGGATCTAGTGCTGCAAGTTTTGTGCTGGTTTCAGCCATGATCAGCCTCCTGTTACGCTATAATAGCATATGGGGCGCGGGTCGGACAATGCCAAGTCAAAGGCCAGATTTTCGCGCGGCAAGCAGGTGAGCGACAAGGCCAAGCGCGGTTAGAAAACTGGCGTCAGCTGTCGCGGGCTGCGGCGCGCGGGCCAAAAGCGCGCGCGCCATCAGGCTGCCATTGCCCCAAGCCGGATGCGCGCGACCCAAGCGTTTGGCGTAGCGGTGGGCGGCATCGGCTTGGGTGATCAGCAGCCGCGCGAAAGCCTCGCGCTGCGGTTCTGGGCAGGCCGCGACACAAGCCGCCGCCGCCCAAATATCGCCAATAAGACAGCGCCGCATTGCTAAAGCATCAGGCTCAAGCTGCGCGCAGGCCCTGCCCCATAAAGGTTTGACAGCTGCGCCACGCTGATGCTGACCGCGCCTGCCACGCCGTCGCTGGCCTGCATCTGCGCGGTATAGAGAAAGGCGGGGGTGGAAAGCGTCACCTCGCGTTTCACCACACCGGCTTGGATCACCCGCAGCAGATAGGCCTCGTTATCTTCGCCCAAGGGCACCTCGACCGATTGCCAGCTGTCACCATCTATCCGGCTGCGGCGAACCCAGCTTAAGCCCAGCGCATCGGCGGTTTTGGCCGCGCGCAGATGCACCACCGCATAGGGGCGCAGGCCAATGCCATCAAAGGCTTGGGTCAGCCCCACCGCCGAGAGGTCATCATAGCCGCGATCTGCCGCAACAAAGCGGTAGCTGCGCGCCAGCCCGCGCGCCGACAGCGGAAAATCAATCTGCTGCAAGGCCGCATCCAGCAAAACAAAGGTGCTGCCCGCAGGCCAGACCGCTGGCATCAGCGCGTCGCTGCCCAATTGGCCGCGCAGCCGCAGGCTGATGTCATAGGTCTTGGGGCCAACCAAAGTGGCGCTGGCAAATTGAAACAGCTCCCAATTCTGCGCCGAGCCATCGCCAATGGCGGCAAGATTGGCACCGCCCAGCACCGCCTCGGGCGTGGTTGACGAAAGCGTGCCGGTCTCGATGCGCAGGCGCAGTGCCGGGCCACGATCCCAAAGGCCAAAGCGCGCGCGCGCAAGCGGGGTCTGCGTCAGCCCAATCGTCGCGGCGCGGTCCAGACTGATGTTATAGCGGAAATCATCCTGCGTGGCCGAGTGCCACAGCGCCACCGGCCCCGGCCAAGGCTGGGCGGTGGCACAGGCATGCGGGGCTTGCGGCACCTCGCCGCCGGTGATCAGCGGCAGATCCAGCATCAAGGGATAGACCGGCAGCGCTGGCGTCACACTGCCCCAGCTGCGGCGCGGCACCACCAGATCCGAGGCTTGATAGACGTTCGGATCCACCCTGACCGCATCCAAAAGCTGCATGTCAGAAAGCTCGGCGCGGTCGATGCGGTAGGCTTGGCCCGCCACTTCAACCGTATCGCCGACGCGCACCGCCATCTGCGATCTGGCCAGCGCAAAGCGGGCGGTATCGCGCGAAACCTGCGCCTCGGCCAGCCAGCGTTCTGCGATGGTTGCCGCCTCGGATGCGGTCAGCACCAAGGGCAGTTCGGACTGCGACACCACCTCTGTGCTGTGATCGGCGGCGGTGGCTGCGGCAATGCTGACCGGGAAATCGCCCTCGGCCTCGATATAGCTGATGCGCAGATGCACCGGCAATTCGGCCTCTGCGGCGCGGGTCAGTTCAAGCGTGCCGTCAAGTTCAGGCGTACGCACAAAGCGCTGCGGATCCAGCCACTGCCCCACCTTGGCGCGGCGCGCCTGCACCACCAAGCGGCCCTCGCGTTCAATCACATCGCTGGGATAGGCCAAAAGCAAAGGCTGCAAGGCCGCGCGCGCGGTGGACACCTCGGACAGTGTATAGCCGCGCACCAGCCCGCGCGCGCCCGACAGATCAGCATCCGCAAGCCCCGAGGCCGCGCAAATCTCGGCCATCAGCGCCGAAAGGTCGATATTGCTGGCCCGCCCGTTCAGCCAATGGCCCTTGTCGTAATTGCCGCCATCCGACCAGACAGAGCTTGCCGCAGGAAAGGCCGGAAAGGGCCGCGCATCCCAAGCCCAAGCCAAAGACTGCGCGAAATCAAGCATCGGCCCGTTGTACAAAAACGCATGCGGATTTTGCGCAGCATCGGTCCAAAAGCGGTGCATCACCTGATAATAGGCCAGCTGCATCAGATCATCGCGCAGCCCGTTCGATCCGCGCGGCAAGGCGGATTCCGAGGATTTTGGATCTAAAAACCGGTTCGGCTGATTGGTGCCCTTATCAATCGCCGCACAGCCATATTCGGTAAAGCGGATCGGCTTTGATCCCGCGATCCAGGCCGTGGGGCTGTCTTGGCGCAGCCCTGCATGGCGTTCGTGGTGCGAATTGCCCCACCAACCGCGAATATCCTTGACCCGAAACACCCAAGGCTCGCCATAATATGGGTCTTGGATCGGGGTGCGGATTTGGGCAGCGGCGGCGGCCTCATCGGCGTAATACCAATCAAACCCCTCGCCACCAGCGATATTGGCGTAAAGGTAGTCGCGGTTATAGATATCGCCCCAAGCGGCATCGGCGTGATCGCTGCCATCACGCCAATCTGACAGCGGCATGTAATTGTCGATACCGATAAAGTCGATTGCGGGGTCGGCCCAAAGCGGGTCCATGTTGAAATAAACATGATCCTCGGTGTGATAGCCGAAATATTCCGACCAATCGGCGGCATAGCTGATCTGGGTTTGTGGGCCCAAAATCGCCTTCACCTCGCCCGCCAATTGCCGCAGCGCCTGAACCGCGGGAAAGCTGTCATTCGCGCCGCGAATAGAGGTCAGGCCCCGCAACTCGGAGCCGACACAAAAGGCATCGACCCCGCCTGCGGCCCGACAAAGATAGGCGTAATGCAGGATAAAGCGGCGATAGCTCCATTCAGCGGGGCCGCTATAAAGCACACTTTGGCCGGTTTGGGTGAAATGCGACGGCTGGGCGGTGCCAAAAAACTGCGCCACCTCGGCTGCGGCGGCGGCGCTGCGGTCTGGGCTTGCAGGCTGGCCGGGGGCTGCGCTCAGCGTGATGCGACCGCGCCAGGGCAAGGCAGGCTGGCCCAAAGCCCCGGTCCAAGGGTCAGGCAAAGCATTGCCCGCCATCTGGTCCATCAGCAAAAACGGGTAAAACGTCACCTCGCGCCCTGCGGCTTTCAGCGCCACAATCGCCTCGATCACCGAGGCATCGGCGGGGGTGCCGCCATAAACCGGGCTGCCCTGCACCAAAGGCACGGCGGCCGCCGTGGCGCGCGGCGTGTTCGAGACCACCCAAGGCATCGGCACCCCGTCTTGGGCGTTTTGTTCGACCTTGGGCTGCGGCTGGCACAGGCCACAGCGCAGATCGCTGCCAAACCACGACACCACCAAAGACGCGCCCTTGGCCATGGGCAGCTCTTCGCGCAAAGCCTCGAGCGCATTCGAGAAATCGCTGCGGCTGCTGACCGTATGGACATTGGCCGAGGTATTGGACCCCAGCCCCGCGTTGAAATGCACAGGCGTGGTGGCCAAAGCATATTCGCCCGAACCCGGGATCATGCAGACACCCGGAATAATCTGATCAAAGCCCTGATGCGCCTGCGCCGCCTGCCCCTGCGCGGGGCGCATCACCTCGAAGGAAAACTGCGGAATGCGGTTGCCAAAGCGCGACAGATCAAGGTCTTCGATCACCACATAAGCAATGCCGCGATAGCTGGGCGCATTGCCTGCACCCTCGACAGTGGTGATTTTTGGGTCGGGCAATTGCGTCTCGTCGCCATGATAAAGCCGCAGCGACAGCTGGTCGGCGGCAATCTCGACCCCGTCGGCCCAAATCCGGCCCAGCCGAGTGATGCGGCCTTCGCAAAGGGCCACTGCAAGGCTGACGGTATAGCTGTATTGCGTCGTGCTTTGCACCGTGCGCGGCCGGCCCTTGCCGCCGCCGCTGCTGACCGAGGTGGTGTTGACATGTTCCAAAAACCGGCTGGCCCAGATCACTTGGCCCGCCAGCCGCACCCTGCCCCAGACATGCGCAATCGCCGTGCCTTCGCTGGCCCCCATAACCCGAAACCGCTCGATCCGCCCGACCTCGACCGCTTCTGACCCGCCGCCCAAGACGCGTTGGTCAATCGCACGGCCAATCGTAGCCCCCACCGCGCGGCCAATCACCGCGCCCGAAAGCCCCAGAATGGTGCCGCCAAAGCCAGAGCCGATTGCCGCACCGGCAGCAGATAAAAGCAGGGTTGCCATGGGTTAATGTCCTTCAGGGAATTGAAAACGCGCCACAATTTTGCGCCGCCACGGGGCCGAAAGCGCGGTTTCCACCACGCCGTGGCCGCTATAGGCATGAATAAAGCTTGGGCAAGCGCCAAGCCCGCTGATCAGCCCCAGATGTTTGGCCATAGCCCCCGCCCGCATCCGAAACAGCACCACATCCCCCAAAGCCTCGGCCTCGGGCGGCTTGGGGCAAAGCCAAAGCCGCGCGGCATCGGCCAAAGCCTCGACGCCTGCGGTTTCCGACCAATCGGGCGCATAGGCGGGGATGGCGGTCGGCTCTGGCCCGAGCAGCTCGCGCCAAACCCCGCGCAGCAGGCCCAGACAATCGGCGCCTGCGCCTTTGACACTTGCTTGATGCTGATAGGGCGTGCCGATCCAGCCGCGCGCTGCCGCCACAATCACCTCTGGCTGCGGCATCAGGTCAGGCTCCCGCCGTCATTGCGGCCCGCGCTGATCGGATAAGACGACAGCCAATCTTCGCCCGGAATATGCGGAAAGCCGCGAAAATTCAGAAAGTTGCCGAACTTGGCCTTGCAGGTCGCGGCCGTGCGATCACAGCCCGCCTCCAGCCGCAGCAGATCACCCGCCTGCAAGGGCGCGCTCAGGCGGTGCGACAGATCCAGAACGCGGCCCGCGTTTTGCAGCCGGTCCAGCTTGATCACCGCACTTAGGCCCGCAGCCGCGCCGCTTTGCACCCGCAGCCGGCCGCGCTCGAACCACCGATCGGCATAGGCGTTTAGGTTTGACACCAACATCCGCCCCTGCGCGTCAAAGCCGTCCAGCACCACCTCGGCCATAAAGGCGGGCGTGTTCAGGCCAAGCCCGCAGCGCGCATCGCCCAGAACCGCCGAACAGCTGCGCTGAAAGATCCGCCCCATCGGCTGGTTCAAGCTTTCGGTCAGGCCGCGCAATTCGGCCTTAAAGCCGCCCGCTGCCCGGCTGATCTCGCCAAAGCTGCCGCGAAACTGCAAGACCCGCTGCGAAGGATCCGCCCAATTCACCAGCCAGATCAGCACCTCTGCCGCATCAAAGCGCCCCGCGATCAGATCGGCCTCTTCTAGGGCCGCATCCGCCAGCGCGCCAATCGCCTCGCTGTTGTCCACCGACAGGCCGGTGCTGTTTTGCAAAGCCCGCGCCGACATCCCCGTGCTGGCCTTGAACAGCATATCCTCAAAGCGCAGATCCAAATCATGGTCGGTGAAGCCAAAGCGCACCCCATCGCGCCGCGTCACCTGCCACGCGCGACAGAGCGTCGTCACCCCAAGCCCGGCATGATCCAACAAAGCCTGCATCATAGCCGCACCTCGACGATTGGCACATTGGGCAATTCACCGGCACGAAACGAGGCGATCGAGGTCTCGATCCGGTCGGTGTCAAAGCGCGCAGGCACATCAAATTCAAAGCCCGCCGTGACCAGCGCGTTGATGTCTGGCGCTACGGTAAAGCTGACAAGGCCGCTGGTGGGGTCCAGCGTGAACTCTTGCCCCTCGACCTTGGGATCGCCGGCGATGGCGATTTTCACCGTGCCGGCCACCGGTTTGCGGATTTGGCGCAGATAGGTCTGATCGCCCGAGCGGTAGGTCTTGCACAGCTGAAACAGGGTTTTGATGCCGTTGCCATAGCCCAATTCCTGATCCAACGCGGTTGTTGGCTGCGCCAAAGCGCCCGATTTATAATCGGACCAATCCTTCCAGCGAAAGGCGTGCAACTGGCCGCGACGCGCCTCGAAAAACGCCAAAAGCGCGTCCAGATCCTCCAGACTGCGCAGACCAAAGCCCGCATCATAGCGCCGGCGCGACTCCTGCCAGGGCGTGTTGCGCTCTTCAAAGCCATTGGCCAGCGTGACGATCTCGGTCAGCCGCTCTGGCCCGCCTTGCGAGCCAAAACTGACGTTGGAGGGAAATCTGATCTCGTGAAATGCCATCTTTGGTCCTCACCGATTTCTTTGGCCGCGCGCCAGCAAGCGCTGGGCTTGGGCGGCAAGCTGGCTTTGGCTGCGCTGAAAGCCCTGCACATCGGGCGTCGAGATGTTCATCACCAGCGTGACAGGCCGCCCACCGCCCGAGGTTTGCACCCCCAAACGGCCATCGGCCCCGCGCGCCAGCGGCATGATCGCCTCTGGCCCGGCCTCACCCATCAGCCCCTGCCCGCCGCGCATCGCAAAAGGCGTCGGCCCTGCCACCACGCCGCCCTTGGCAAAGGGCATCACCCGGCCTTGGGAAAAGCTGCCGCCTTTTTCAAACGGCAAAATCCCGCTGAGCAGCCCGTTGATGCCACTGGCCACAGCGCCGCCCACCGCGTTTTGCACCGGCTTCATCGCGATGCCGTAAACCGTGTCGACCATGGTCTTGGCGACGATCTTCAAGGAATCCGACAGCTTGGCCCCGTCAAACACCAAACCGTCAAAGGCCCGCCGCAGCCCGCCGCCGATGCTGGTGGACAGCACCCCCACCTCGCGCCCGGTAAACAGCATCGACTCTCGCATCCGCGACAGCTCGCCCTCAAAGGCCCCCACAATCGAGGTGGACCCCGCAAGCGTGGTTTCAAGCGCTGTGATCTGATCTTGTAGTTCCTTCACCGTCGTCATGGCTTGGCCCCTTTGGTTGATCTGGAAACGCCGCCGCAAGCTGTTCAAGCCGCGCCCGCGTCAGGGGGGGCTCTGCCTGATCGACCCCCAACATGATGCTCAGCTCGACGGGGGTAAGCCGCCAAAACTCGGGCGGGGTCAGGCGCAATTGCCCAAGCCCTGCACGCAACAGCCCCGCCCAATCCAGCCGGCTCATGGCTGCGGCAGCGCAAAGGCCCGCGCCAACAGCTCTGCCGCCACCCTTGCGGCCTCAAGCGGGCCGCCGCCGATCTCGACCGTGGCCAGATCCGCCGCGGTGCCGCGCCAGCCGCCACCGCGCAAAGCCGCCACAATCAGCGCCAGCACATCGCGGCTGGAAAACCGCCCCTGCTCAAAGCGCTCGACCAGATCGAACAAAGACTGCGCCTCAAGTGCTGCTTCCAGCTCGGCCAAGGCCCCCAGCGTCAGCTTGGCAATGTGGCGCTGGCCGTCCAAAGTGATCGCCACCTCGCCGCAATAGGGGTTCACCATCACAGCGCCGTAAAGCTCAGCGCGCCGCCCGAAGCGATAGAGATGTCATAGGTCGCCTCGCCGTTATGGCTGCCGGCATATTCGATCGAGGTGATCTGAAACGCGCCTTCCACCACGCCGAAATCGGGGATCACCACCTGAAACTGCGGCATTTCGGCGTTGAAAAAGATCTGCCGCGCGCGCTCGTCTGTATCGGCATCGCGAAACACCCCCGCCCCCGAGATCGAGGCCGTCTTCACCCCCGCTCCCGCCAGCAATTCCCGCCAGCCGCCCGCACTTTCCAAAGAGGTGACATCAACGGTTTCAGCGTTAAAATTGATCCGCGTTGCCCGCAGACCCGCAAGGGTGACAAAGCTGCCATCCCCGATCATATCAACCTTGACCAGCAGGTCCTTGCCATTCTGTACCGCCATGCTTCTCTCCGATCTTGTAAAAATATGTCGAAAATTTTTATCTAAATGGATAAAAAATGTTCGATAAGTGAAACTTTAAAACGCGATCCGGGCGCGAAACAGCAGGTCAATCCGCCGCACAGCGCCCTGATCCAAGCGCCGCGCCGTGGCCCTTTGAAAGCCGATCGAGACCAGATGCCCGACACTCAGCACAAGCGGCAGGCTCAACAGCGCCTCTGAAACCGCTGCCGCCAGATCCTTGGCGGTCATAAACCCCGCCGCATCGCTGATCACCGAGACTTCAAAGCGGTGCTCGGCCCCGGCACCGGTTTTGTCGCTTTGATCCAGCACCTGTTCGGGGCCGATCAGCACAAAGCTGCCCAAACTCGTCCCCGCAGGCACGGCATCGACAATGCTGACCCCCGCCAGCGCAGGCGTGCTGCTCAGTCGCGCATAAATTGCGGCCTGAAGCGCCGCTGCGGCCTGATAGCTCATGTCGGGCTCTCCTCTCGGGCGATGCAGGTCAGATAGCGGGCCTCGGCGTCGCGCTCGCTGACCGCGATGATGGCAAAGACCCGCGCGCCGTCACGAAAGCGCTGGCTGGGCTGTGGTCGCGCTGGCGAGCCTATCGGGGCCGCGCGCACCGTGATGCGGTAGGCAACAGTTGACAGCGTCACCTCTTCGCCGGCCGCCTCGCGCCCCGTACCTGCAACCACCTCGGCCCAAAGCGTGCCAAGCGCCTGCCAAGCCAAACTAAAGCCGCCCGCACCATCGGCGACGGTCTGCGAAGCCTCCAGCGTCAAAGGCCGCGACAAAGCGATTGGCCTCATTGCCCGCCCCCCCCCAGCACCCGCACGATGCGCCACCGCTCGATCAGCATCTGCACGCTGACCGGCAGACCCGCCGCGCGCGGGCTTTGCTCGTGACGGTTTTCATAAAATTCCGCCGCCAGCAGCAGCACCGCTTGCGCCAGATCGGGCGGCACATCCGCCCAATCGGGACCAAAGCCTGCGTCAAACACCAGCTCGATCTTGCCGCCACTTGGCACCGCAGGCAAAAACCCAGCCACAGCCACCAGCTTTGGCCGCTGCAGATCCGCCACCAAGCGGTAGCGCGCGGGGGCCACCTCAACCGCCGCCCCGCTCGCATCTATCAGCCGCAACGACACCAAGGCGCTGATCGGCGCAATCGGCAAAGGCTGCTCGTCCAAGCCACGCCAATCGGCAAGGCAAAGCTGAAACCGCCGCTGCAACAGCGCCTTGCCAATCCGCCCCTCAATCGCCACCGCCGCTGCGCGCAAATAGCTCTCGATCAGCCCGTCTTGCAGCGCGTCATCGGAAAACCCTGTGCCTAGCCGCAGGTGCTGCTTCATCGCCTGCAAGGGCAAGGCGCTGGCGGCAAAGCTGGTGATCTCTGTTAACGTCATTTCCATTCCCTTCGCGAAACCCGCTGCTGTTGTGACCGCAAGCGCCGTCCAATGCCCGGCCCCCACAGTGGGCCGGGCATCTTATCAGATGTCAGGACACCGCGATTTTCAGCAGTTTGATCGCCGCATAATCGGTGACATCGCCGCCCACGCGCTTGGAGGCATAGAACAGCACGTTTGGCTTGGCCGAGAAGGGGTCGCGCAGAATGCGCAGATCTGGGCGCTCGGCGATGGTATAGCCGGCTTTGAAATCGCCAAAGGCAATCGCATAGGCATTGGCGGCGATATCGGGCATGTCTTCACAGATCATCACCGGATAGCCCATCAGCCGCGCAGGCTCGCCCGCAGCCAAGCCGTCCGACCACATAAAGCGGCCATCGGCGTCCTTCATCTTGCGCACCGCCCCCGAGGTTTTCGAATTCATCAAAAACGCCGCATTGGCGCGGTAATCAGCCCCCAGCGCATAGACCAAGCTGATGATGCAATCGACCGAATTGGTGGTGGCAAAATCATCCAAAGCCCCTGTCGCCACATAGCCAAGGCTGCCCCAGGCCCAAACGTCATTGGCAAGCTTTGGCGCCAGCAAAACGCCTTTGGGCTTGTCCACTCCGTCGCCGTTGATAAAGGCCGCAGCCTCGGCGCGAATAAAGCGGGTGGCAATCTTGCCCGCCAGCCAGCCTTCAACATCAAAGGCCGCGTCATCCAGCAGCCGCTGCGAGGCCTTCGGCATCGCCGACAGCTCGTGCAGCGGGATCGAGATCCGCTCGATGGTCGGGGTCGAGGTCTCGGTGGTGGCGCTGGCCTCTGTGGCCCAACCCGAACCCACCTCGGTGCGATCAACCAAGACATCATAAGAGGTCGCCTCGACTTGCACCACATTGGCAAAAGCCCGCAGCGACGAGGTTGACACCAACATGGTGCGGATGCTGTCGGCGGTTTGCGGGTCCACCAGATAGCCACCATCGGCCGCCACCGCCGAAGACATCGCCTTACCTTCCAGCGTCAGCCCACGCATCGCGTCGTCATCGCCCGAACGCACATAGGCCGCAAAGGCCTTTTTATGAGGCACATCTTGCTCGGCGTGAACCGAAAGCGCGGGGCGGGAATAGGTCATCTGTTTACGATCAAGCATGGTCAGTCGCTCTTCCTGTTGCTGCAGTGATTTCTTAACGTCGCCTTGAAAGCCACTGAAGGCATTCAAAAATCCAGCCATCGCGGATTTCACGTCCGCACCCGGATTGGCGGCTGTTTCCTGGGCGTGAGGCATAACTTCCCCAGCCCGAGCCTTTGTCTCGGTCATCATGGTTTCCTTGAGTTTGGTCGTGAGGGGCCGCGCTAGCTGCGCTGGGCCAGGGTTTCGGCAGCCGTCTGAAACAGCGCTGCCAGCTCGCGCCAGTCCTCGGCCTGGGGCAGATCGCCCTTGGCCTGAACCCGCGCCTCAGGAAGCATTGGAAAGGTCACAAGCGAGACCTCCCAAAGCTCCAGCTCGGACAAAAGGCGCTGCCCCTTGCCGTTGCGTTCCGCCTTGACGGTGCGATAGCCGATCGACAAACCGTCAATCGCCCCCGCACCCAAAAGGGCTGCGGCCTCGCGCCCCTTGTCAACTTCGGTCAAAATGCGGCCCTTGACCCAAAGGCCTGTGGCGTCTTCGCGCACCTCGTCCCAGACGCCGATTGGCTGGGTGGGGTCGTGCTGCCACAGCATTTTCACCGCACCGCCGCGGGCCGCAAGCCGGGCAAGGCTGGCCGCATAAGCGCCCTTTTGCACCACATCATTGCCCTGATCGACGCGGCCAAACAGGCTGGCATAGCCCGCCACCGTGGCGCCATCGGTCACGGTCAAACCGGCCTCTGGCTGGTGATATTTGCGCTCGGGCGCGCCTTGCATCTTCCAATTCATCGCATTCTCCTATTTGCCAGCCGCGCGCAGCAGGGTCTCGGCCATCTGCGCCAGTAAAAACGCCGCCACCCCGTAAACGCCGAGCCAAATCCGCTTTTCCAACCGCTCGAGCACCGCATCAATTTGGCCCAGCCGATACTCAAGTGCGGCCCAGCGCTCTTGGGCGACACGCTCATTCGCCTCTATCCGCGCCGATGCCGCGTCAAAGCTGTCGTAGACATAGCGCGAACCTTCCGAGCCAGAGCGCTGGGTCATGCCTCCTCCGACAGCCGAGGCAGGCCCAAAAGCACCCGCTTTTCTGCAGCCGTAAGGAAATCTGCCGCCCCCACCCGCGCCCATTGCTGATCGCGCTCGACCGCCAAGGCGGGGATCTGGTCCAGATCGGGCCGCAGCTCGACCACCTCGCCGCTAAACATCGACAACCAATGCGAAATCCCCGCCGTCACCCGCGCCACCAAGGGCAGCACCGTCAGGCGGTAAAACGCCCGATTGGCCTCTTGATAGTTCGAATAGGTCGCATCCCCAGGGATCCCCATCAGCATCGGCGGCACGCCAAAAGCGGTGGCAATCTCGCGCCCGGCTGCCTCTTTGGTCTTTTGGAATTCCATATCCGAGGGGCTGAACCCCATCGGTTTCCAATCCAAACCGCCTTCCAGCAACATCGGGCGGCCGGCGTTGCGCGCGCCTTGGTGGTGCATCTCCATCTCGCTGACCAGCCGGTCGTATTGATCACTGGAAAGCTGCGCCTGCCCATCCGCGCCCTTATAGACAATCGCCCCCGATGGCCGTGCTGCATTGTCCAGCAGCGCCTTGGACCAAGCACTGGCCGAAGTATGCACATCAATCGCCACCGCCGCCGCCTGCAACGGGCTAAAGCCATAGTGATCGTCGGCGGGATGAAAGGTTTTCAGATGGCAGATCGGCTGCATCTCTTCTGACATCGCAAAGCGGTGCTTGCGCCCGCCTACGGTGTAATCATAGCCCGCAGGCCAGCCGTCTGGCCCCGGCACCACCGCCATGCGGTCGCTGCGCAAGACGTGCAATTCGCCCGGCAGCTTGTCCATCCCCGGCACCGCCTCGATATAGGCATTGCCCGAAAGCAACAGATGCCCGTAGATCGCCTCGAACAACTCGGCCCGCCCCTGCGCCGCATTCGGCCTGCGGATCAGATCCAACACCGGATGGCTGTCATAGCGCCGCTCGTGGTCCTGCAGCACCAAAGGCAGCGCGGCTGCGGCCTCTGAAATCAGCTTGACGGCGCGAAAGCCCATCGGGTTGCCCTGAAATCCGGTCTTGGCCAAGGACACCAGATCGCGCGCGCTCCAAGCCACCCGCCCCGAGCTGCCAAAGGCCACCACCCGCCCCACTGCCGAAGCCTTGGTCTCGGTCACAGGGGCAGCCTGCATCTCGGGGGCACGTTTCAGGAAATCGAAAACCATCTGTCAAAGCTCCTATCCGTGGCTGCGGCCTTTGACGACCGCCCGCCCTCTTGTCTGCAAACCGTTCTAAAGCGGAAAAGTTTAAAGGCTCTAAGACCAGCGCGCGCTGCTCTGCGGCTACAGGCTACGCATCTGAGGGTTGCGGTATTTCTCGGAAGGCTCGACGATCAGATCGGTCAGCGCCCAAACCAAAGCGTCCACGCGGTCAGGCGAGCCTTTGCCCAGATAGCCCTGCGCCGTCATCTGACACATCTGCAGCTCCAGCTCTGGCATCCCGCGCAGATGCGCCACCCGCCCCTGTTCATAAAGCGCCGAGACCGGTTCGGCCCGCACGCCCTTGCCACGGCTGGCCCGCACAGCGCGGTAAGGCACCAAGGGGTCAATCTGCCGGATCACCCCCTCCACCAGATCACCGCCCTGATTGACCTCTGCCACCAGCCGGTCTGCCTTATGCCGCTCCATCGCAGCGATGGCCGCACGCGCCCATTGCTCGGGGCTGGCCCCCGTGACCGAGGCGTCTTCCAGCACCACCGCCCGCCAGCTTTGCGGCGCGCCTTCAGTGATCGCCCCCACCACCACAATGCCGCAAGCATCCGATCCACCATGCCCGGTGACAGGCGGATCCACTGCCACCACAATGCGCTGACAGCGCGGGGCTTGTGCGATGCGCTGCGCCTCCAGCGTGGCGGTTGACCACAGCGCGCCCTGCACATCTTCGACCAACAGGCCCTGCAACTCTTGTGCGCCCAGCAAGGTCCCCGCATATCGGCTGCGCACCTCTTCCAAGAACGAGGCCGCCAGATGCGCGCGATTGGCATCGGTGGGGGCATGGGTCATCACGCTCGAGGGGTTCTTCAAGATCTGCTTCAGCACCGCCACATTCTGCGGCGTCGTTGTCACCACCTGCTGCGGGTTCTTGCCCAAGCGCAGCGCAAATTGCAGCTGATCCCAAGCCTTCTGCCCGCGCTTCCATTTCGCCAATTCATCGACCCAAGCCGCATCAAACTGTGGCCCGCGCAAACTGTCGGGATCATGCGCAGAATAGACCTGCGCCACCGCGCCATTGGGCCAAAGCAATTGCTTGCGCGTGGCCTGCCATTCCGGCCGTCTGTCGGGGGGCGAGCAGGCAAGAATACCACTGTCGCCAAAGATCATCACCTCGCGCACCTGATCCACCGTCTCGCCCAACAGCGCCACCCGCCGCGCGCGGCCCGGATCCTGCGGCCCCGCGCCTTCGACCTGCGCGCGCACCCATTCCGCGCCCGCCCGCGTTTTGCCAGCACCGCGCCCGCCCATGATCACCCAGGTCTTCCACACCCCTTCGGGCGGCAGCTGATGCGCCAGCGCCCAGAATTCGAACATCCAAGGCAGCGCCAAAAGCGCGTTTTCACTTAGGCCTGCGATAAAATCCTCAACCTGTTGCGGCGTCGCGGAGGCGAGCCAATCTGCGCCCGATCTCATCGCGCGCGGCTGATAGGTCGAGCGTGCCGGTTCCGACAGCCCCTGCAACTTGCTTGCGGAGTTTTTCAACTTTACCTCTTTCATCCATCACAACAAAATAAGCAGCCCGCAGGTCGCGCACGGCAGTCGTCGCTGCCTTTGCATCCTCGAGTTTGCCGCGTTTCACCGAATTGACCGCCGTGACCAGCTCTTCAGCCGCCACGCGCATCAGCTGTTCGACCTGCGCCAACATATCGACCCCAGGTTCGTCGTCCGCCGAGAAATTTATGCTCATATGGTGTCTGACCCACCTTTCACGCCGCCCCGCACGATAGACATGAAAAAACGGCCCAAGGGTTGCCCCCAAGCCGTTTGCCCATCTCTTCTAGCATAGGAAATTGCTACAGCAGAGCGCGCGCAAAGTCAAGATAAAACCATTTTATATCAGTGACTTGCGCGCGCAGAGTTAGGGTTTCATTAACCCCTTAAGGCGCCACCGCAGGCTTGGCTGCCTCAATCGCGCGCCATTTCACCACATTGGCGTTATGCTCGGCCAAGGTTGTGGCAAAGGCATGGCCCCCCGATCCGTCGGCCACAAAGAACAGATAATCGCTCGGCTCTGGCTGCAAGGCCGCCTCAATGCTCAACCGCCCCGGATTGGCAATAGGCGTCGGCGGCAAACCTAAAATAACATAGGTGTTCCAAGGCGTTGCAGCCTTAAGCTCGCTTTGGCGCAACCCCCGCCCCAACAGGCCTTTGCCTTTGGTCACACCATAAATCACCGTAGGGTCGGTTTGCAGCCGCATGCCCTTGGCAATGCGGTTCAAAAACACCCCCGCCACCAGCTTGCGCTCGGCCGCCACACCGGTTTCTTTCTCGACGATCGAGGCCATCACCAAAGCCTCTTCCGGCGTCTTATAGGGCAGCCCTGCCGCGCGCTGCGCCCAAAGCTCGGCCAAAGTCGCCGCCTGCCGCGCTTCCATCTCGGCAATCAGCGCCGCACGATCAGCCCCTTTTTCCACCTCATAACTGTCAGGCGACAAGATGCCCTCGGCGGGCACCGCCTCGATGCTGCCCGACAGAAAATCCGCCCGCTTCAGCGCATCCACCACCTGCCACGATGTCACCCCCTCGGCCAAAGTGATCCGCAACCGCAGATCCCCTGCCTGCGCTGCATCCAGATAGGCACTTGGCGCGGCCTCGGCGGCCGGATCAAAGCTTGCCACTTCGACATAGCGATTGCTGGCAGGATCAAGCTCGCGCAAGATCACCTGACTTTTCGCCACCGAGATGCGGAAATTCACCTCGCGCCCACAGGTCGATTGCCCGCCCGCCGTCAGATCGTCCAGCACCGCTTCCATCGAGGCATTGGGCGCGATCAGATAGCTGCCAAATTTCAAATCCTTGGACCGCCCCGAATAATCCGCACCAATGCGGAAAATCCGCGCATCGCTGACCGCACCCTGCTCTTCCAGCGTGCGCCCCACCTGCGACAGGGACGCGCCGCGTTCCACCTTGAAACAAATCGGCGCGGCCAATGGCCCCGCGCCAACAAACTGCTGCCGCCCCCAAGCGATGACCCCAAAGGCAACCACAAGGATCACAATAAACAAAGTCAACGCATTAGAGGCAACAGACTTCCACATCAGGCCTTAACCTTCCCCAAAACAAGGCTGGCATTGGTGCCGCCAAAGCCAAAAGAATTCGACAGCGCCACATCAATCTTGCGCTTGCGCGCCGCATTTGGTGCCAGATCCAACTTGGGGGCAATCGCCGGATTATCAAGGTTGATCGTTGGCGGAGCCACCTGATCGCGCAGCGCCAGCACGCAGAAAATCGCCTCCACAGCACCCGCAGCCCCCAGCAAATGCCCGATGCTCGACTTGGTCGAAGACATCGTCGCCTGCGCCGCCGCATCCCCCATCAACCGCTCGACAGCGCCCAGCTCGATGGTATCTGCCATGGTCGAGGTGCCATGCGCGTTGATGTAGTCAATATCGGCAGGCTCAAGCCCAGCGCGTTTCAACGCCATCTGCATCGAACGGAACCCACCATCGCCATCTTCGGCAGGTGCGGTGATGTGATAGGCATCGCCCGACAACCCATAGCCCAGAACCTCGGCATAGATCTTGGCACCGCGGGCCACGGCATGCTCGTATTCCTCCAGCACCACCACGCCGGCGCCTTCGCCCATCACAAAGCCATCGCGATCGGCGTCATAGGGGCGGCTGGCTTTGGTCGGATCATCGCCGCGCTTGGTCGACAGCGCCTTGCAGGCGTTAAAGCCCGCGATGCCAATCTCGGAAATCGGCGCTTCCGCCCCGCCTGCCAGCATCACATCGGCATCGCCCCATTGGATCAGCCGCGCCGCATCGCCAATCGCATGCGCGCCCGTTGAACAGGCCGTCACCACCGCATGGTTCGGCCCCTTGAAGCCAAAGCGGATCGAGACCTGCCCCGAAATTAAATTGATCAGCGATCCCGGAATAAAGAACGGCGAAACCCGCTTTGGACCCTTTTCCTTGATCAAAACCGCCGTCTCGGCAATCGAGGTCAGCCCGCCAATGCCCGAGCCGATCATCACGCCAGTGCGGCAGCGATCTTCTTCGGTTTGCGGCTCCCAACCAGAATCGCGCACCGCTTGCACAGCCGCCGCCATGCCGTAAAGGATGAAATCATCGACCTTACGACGGTCCTTCGGCTCCATCCAATCGTTGGGGTTAAAGCTGCCATCTGTGCCATCGCCAAAGGGAATTTCGCAGGCATATTGCGTCACCACATTGCTGGCATCAAAGCGGGTAATTGGCCCGGCACCAGACTGGCCCGCCAAAAGACGGCTCCAAGTTTCTTCCACACCGCAGGCAAGGGGTGTGACCATGCCCAGACCCGTTATGACAACACGACGCATATTTGCCCCCAAATTGGTTCAATCCAGCTTTCCCGCCTGATACACGCCCCCCGCCTTGGGCGCAACAATCGGCTTGCTTGGTCTGGATCACGCGCCATTTTGCGCTAAGTGTCGCAATGCTGCGCTTCACGCAAAGATTTATTGACCTATTCTGCCAAGCTGATAAGAAATGAATGAACGTTCACTTCCTTTTCGCCCCCATGCCGGAGCCTCCATGACCTCTGTCGCCACCGCCCAAGACCTTCGGGCTGAACAACGCACCTTAGACATTCTGGCTTTGGTGCGCGTCGCCTTTGCCGAAAAAGGCTTCGACGGGGCGTCGATGCAAGACCTCGCCCGCGCGGCGGGGATGAGTGTTGGTAATTTCTACCGCTATTTCCCCTCCAAAGCTGCCATCGTCGAGCAGCTGATCGCGCATGATCTGGCCGAAATGGAGGGGCATTTCGCCGAGATCATGACCTCGCCTTTCCCGCTTTTAACGCTGAAACAACAGGTTGCACTGCAAATTCAGCTGCATCAAGAGTGTGTCGATGGTCAAATCTGGGCCGAAATCACCGCTGCCGCCCTGCGCAAACCCGAGATCGCGCAGGCCGCCGATCGGATGGAAGCCTCGATCACGGCCAATCTGATGCAGGTCTTTGCCCGCGAAACCGGGCTACCGCTTGCCGAAATCACCAAACGTTTTCAAAGCCATGCCAGCTATATCGTGCTGCTGGTCAAAGCCGCCTCTATGCAAGCGCCGCGTGCGCCCGAGGCTCGCGACGCTTTGAACACGCTTATTCTTAACACCATTGATCAAATGCTGGCCGAAGTCGCCCGCGCCTCGTTGAAAGTTAAATGATGACCCCGATATTTCCCCTGATGCTTGTCGCCCTACTTGGCTCTGCTGCCGCTCCGCTTTGGGCGCAAACCGCGCCGAGCGATCAAACCACCCTGCCCGCAATCACCGTATCAAAGGTGCAAAGCCGCGACTTGCGCGACATCGTGCTGGCCAGCGGCCTGATCACCCCCTTGCAACAAATCCAAGTGGTGCCACTGATCGAGGGCCAACCGATCGAGGCTTTGCTTGCCGATGTTGGCGACACTGTGGTCGAAGGCCAAGTGCTGGCGCGGCTGTCTTCCTCGACGCTGACGCTGCAAAAGGCGCAGCTGACCGCCTCTATCGCCGCCGCCCGCGCCCAGATCGCTCAGGCTCAGGCGCAGGTGCTTGACGCCACCTCTTCCGCCGCCGAAGCCCAGCGCGTGGCCGATCGCACCAAAGCGCTCAAGGCCCAAGGCACCGCCAGCCAAGCCGCCGCCGATCAGGCCACCGCCGCCGCCGTCTCGGCCGGCTCGCGCATCGCGGTTGCCACCCAATCCGCCGAAGCCGCCAAAGCCCAGCTTGCCCTTGTCGAAGCCCAGATTGCCAACGTCGATCTGCAACTCTCGCGCAGCGAGGTCAAAGCCCCCTTTGCAGGCGAAATCACCGCCCGCAACGCCCAGCTTGGCGCTGTGGCCTCGGCGCAAGGTCAGCCGATGTTCACCCTGATCCGCGACAATGCGCTAGAGCTGCGCGCCGATGTCGCCGAAACCGACCTTGCCCGCCTGCAAATTGGCCAATCGGTCGAGATTATGCTGGTGGGCGCCGCCGCACCGATCAAAGGCTTGGTACGGCTGGTCGAGCCCAGCATAGACCCAATCACCCGCCTTGGCCGCCTTCGCATCAGCTTTGAAGACGCAAGCGCAATTCGGGCCGGCATGTATGCCGAAGCCAGCATCCTGCTGCGCGCGGCAAACGTGGTCGCGGTGCCAATTACCGCGCTTGGTCGCGCCGATGGGCAAGCCCAAGTGCTGGCGGTCAAAGACGGGCAAGCCCATAGCCTCCCCGTCACCACAGGCATGCGCGATGGCGGTTGGGTGGAAATCATCCAAGGCCTGCAAGCGGGCGATACCGTCGTGACAAAAGCCGGCGCTTTCGTGCGCGACGGCGATTACATCAACCCGATCGCGGCCGATGCCGCCGCAACGAACTGAGGCTCAGGATGAACTTCTCAGCTTGGTCCATTCGCAATCCCCTTGCGCCGTTGCTGGCCTTTTTCATCCTGATGGTTCTGGGGTGGCAAAGCTTCAACGCGCTGCCGATCACCCGCTTTCCCAATATCGATGTGCCCGTCATCGCCGTCGCCGTCAGTCAACCCGGCGCCGCCCCCGCCGAGATGGAAACCCAAGTCACCAAAGTGATCGAAGATGCCGTCGCAGGCATCACGGGTGCTAAAAACGTAACCTCGAATGTTGTCGATGGGCTATCGACCACTGCCGTTGAATTCCGCATCGAAGTGCCAACCGACAAAGCGCTGCAAGACGTCAAAGACGCCGTCGACCGCGTACGGGCAAAACTGCCCTCGGGCATTGACGCGCCAACTGTGACCAAGATCGAGGTGGAAGGTCAGGCGATCATGACCTTTGCGGTTTCGGCCCCCGATATGACCTTGGAAGAGCTGTCTTGGTTCACCGACGACACCATTCTGCGCGCGCTGCAAGGCCGCCCGGGGGTTGGGCGCATCGACCGCTTTGGCGGCGCAGACCGCGAGATCCACATTGATCTTGATCCGATCAAATTGGGCAGCTTTGGCATCACCGCGCCGATGGTAAATGCGCAGCTGCGCGCCACCAACGCCAACCTTGGCGCAGGCCGCTCGGAAATCGGCACAGGTGAGCAGGCGATCCGCACCCTTGGCGACGCCGAGACCGTGGCCAATCTGGCACAAACCAGCATCGCGCTGCCCTCGGGGCGGCATGTACGGCTGTCCGATTTGGGCAGTGTGACCGACACCTACAAAGATCTGCGCTCGTTCTCGCGGGTTAATGGCAATCAGGTTGTGACCTTTTCGGTGTTTCGTGCCAAGGGAGCCTCGGAAGTCTCGGTTGCCGAAACCGTCAATGCCACACTCGATCAGCTGCGCAGCGCCCATCCAAATGTGAACATCAGCCTTGTCGACGAGACGGTGTTCTACACCTATGGCAACTACGAATCCGCAATCCACACCCTGCTCGAGGGCGCTTTGCTGGCGATTCTGGTGGTGCTGGCCTTTCTGCGCAACTGGCGCGCCACGCTGATCACGGCGGTGGCGCTGCCTCTGTCTGCGGTGCCGACGTTTTGGGTGATGGACCTGTTGGGCTTTTCGCTGAACCTGGTGTCGTTCTTGGCGATTACCTTGGCGACAGGCATCCTTGTCGATGACGCCATCGTCGAGATTGAAAACATCGCCCGCCACATCCGCATGGGCAAAACCCCCTACCGCGCTGCGATCGAGGCCGCAGACGAGATCGGCCTTGCGGTGATTGCCACCACCTTCACCATCATCGCGGTGTTTATGCCGGTGTCGTTCATGGGCGGCATTCCGGGGCAGTATTTCCGACAATTCGGCCTGACTGTCGCCATCGCCGTGGCTTTCTCGCTGCTTGTGGCGCGATTGATCACACCGATGATGGCGGCCTATCTGATGAGCGCCAAAGACGCCAACGCAGGCCACCACGACGGCCAAGACGGACCCTTCATGCGCAACTACCTGAAACTGGTGCAGCGCACCACTTTGGGAGGCCTGCCGCTGCCGTTCTTGGGCAAAACCGCCGCTGGCAAATTCCGCCGCCTGCCCACCTATTACTTTACCATGATCACCGCGATTGGCGTGCTGATCGTCTCGCTTTATTTCATGCTGAAGGTGCCGGGGTCGTTCCTGCCGCCCGAAGATGTCAGCCGCATCTCGATCTCGGTTGAACTGCCGCCGGGATCAACCTTGGCTGAAACCGACCAGACCACCCAAGCCATGGCCGCCTTGATCAAAAATGTGCCGTGGGTGGATAAGATTTTTGTGCTGGGCGGGTCGTCGCCGCGGGGCGATCTGGATATCCGCCGCGCTTCGGTGACGGTGACTTTGGTCAAACTCGATCAAACCTTGCTGCTGAAACTCTCGCAATTGGGCCGCAGCTTCCCGCTGATCGGCGGCTTGGTGCCAGAGGTGGCCGACAAAGGCCGCCCGGTGCCACAAAACGTGATCGAGGAAGAGATCTTCAAGCGGATCGCCGCCATCCCCGATATGCGCGCCTTTAAACTGAACGACCGCGGCGAGCGTGACATCTCATATTCGGTGCTGGCCAACAGCGAGGCCGATCTAAACACCACGGTGCAAATTCTGGAATCGGCGCTGCGCGCAGAACCCTTGCTGGCCAATATCAGCTCGGAAGGCGCCTTGCCCCGCCCCGAGGTGCAGATCACCCCGCGCAGCGACGAGGCCGCCCGCCTTGGCGTCACCGCAGCCGATATCGCAACTACACTGCGGGTGGCCACCATCGGCGATGTTGATGCCGCCTTGGCGAAACTGTCGATCGACAACCGGCTGATCCCGATTCGGGTTCAATTGGACAAGGCCAGCAGTAAAGATCTGCGCGCAATCTCGGCGCTGAAGGTCATCACCAAGACCGGCGCTTCGGTGCCCTTGTCGACGGTGGCAGATGTGCAAATCGGCGAAGGCCCCTCGATGGTGAAGCGGCTGAATCGCAGCCGTCAGGCCACCATTGGCGCGGGCCTGCCGGTTGGGGTGGCGCTTGGCACTGCCAAAGAGCGGCTGACCGAGATTGTCGCAGGCTTGCAGCTGCCCGCAGGCGCTGTGATCAAAGAGGCGGGCGACGCCGAGGTGCAAAGCGAGCTTTTTGCCAGCTTTGCCAATGCGATGATCCTTGGCGCGATGCTGGTGCTGACGGTGCTGATCTTGCTGTTCAAATCGGTGATCCAGCCCTTCACCATTTTGTTGTCGCTGCCCCTGGCGATTGGCGGGGTGGCAGCCGCGCTGATCTTGACCAATTCGGCGCTGTCGATGCCGGTGCTGATCGGCATCTTGATGCTGATGGGCATTGTCACCAAAAACGCGATCCTTTTGGTAGATTTCATCATCGAAATGCGCCGCCAAGGCCAAGAGCGGTTCAAAGCAGTGATGGAGGCGGGCCACAAACGCGCCCAGCCCATCGTGATGACCTCGATTGCGATGTCGGCGGGCATGTTGCCGTCAGCGCTTGGGGTTGGTGAGGGCGGGGCCTTCCGCGCGCCGATGGCGACAGCGGTGATCGGCGGGATTATCGTCTCGACCGTGCTCAGCCTTGTGGTGGTGCCCTCGTTCTATCTGATCATGGATGATCTGTCGAAATTGATCGCTTGGGCGTTCAAAGGCATCGTTGGCGCAAAAGAGATGGAAGCCGAGACGCCAGACCCGCTTGAGCTGCAAAGCCGCATTCAAGCGCTGGAAACCAGCGCAGCGGCGGCAGAAGCCAAGGGCCGCAAAGGCAGGCCGGAACTGGCGGCCGAATAGGCATAAACAGGCGCGGGTCACGCGGGCATCGAGCCCGCCTGCCCCGCCTGCCGCCACGGCCCAAACCCAATCGCAGCAAAACAAAAAAGGCGCCCAGACGGGCGCCTTTTTGCTTTGGTCTACAAAAAAACTTAAGCAGCCGAAGAGATGAACTTTACGGCATCGCCAAAGGTCTGGATGGTCTCGGCAGCGTCATCGGGGATCTCGATGCCGAACTCTTCTTCGAAAGCCATAACCAGCTCGACGGTATCCAGGCTGTCAGCACCCAGATCATCGATAAACGATGCGGTCTCGGTTACTTTTTCTGCTTCGACGCCCAGATGCTCGACGACGATCTTCTTCACACGATCAGCGATGTCGCTCATGTTATTTCCTCATACGTTTAGGGGAATTCCCCGGTCTTTACCCTGCCCCAAACAAGGGGCGCTTTCCCCCGCGAAAGGCAGGGCACCGCGGCCGCAAGCGACCATCGGTGTATTCCAGCGCGCCTATAGCAAGCGCGCGCGCATTAGGCAAACTCTTTCAAAGCGGTTTTGCCAATTGCGGTTTTAAGACATATCACCGCCGCCATTCACATGCATCGTGGTGCCGGTGACATAGGCCGCCTCTTGCGAGGCAAGATAGAGAACGGCAGCGGCCACTTCTTGCGGCTGGCCCATCCGGCCGGCAGGCACACCTGCAAGGATTTTGCCGCGCTGCTCGTCGTTCAGCTTTTCGGTCATCGCGGTTTCGATCAACCCAGGGGCGACGCAATTCACGGTGATGTTGCGGCTTGCGACCTCTTGCGCCAAGGATTTCGACATCGCCAAAACCCCGGCCTTGGCCGCAGCATAATTGCCTTGGCCTGGATTGCCCGAATGCCCGACCACCGAAGTTACATTGATAATCCGGCCCCAACGCGCCTTCATCATGCCGCGCAAGACACCGCGCGACAGTTTGAACACCGCCGTCAGATTGACGTCGATCACCGCCTGCCATTCCTCGTCCGACATCCGCATAAACAGATTGTCGCGGGTGATACCGGCATTGTTAACCAAGATATCAAGGCTGCCCAGCGCCGCGATCGCGGCTTTTGGCAGATCATCGACAGCACTCAGATCGCTGAGGTTACAAGGCACCACAAAAGCGCGCTCGCCCAATTCGGCCGCAAGCTGCTGCAAGGGCTCGACCCGCGTGCCCGACAGCGCCACCTTTGCCCCCGCCGCATAAAGCGCGCGGGCGATTTCACCGCCAATGCCCCCCGAAGCGCCAGTGACCAACGCGGTTTTACCTGTCAAATCAAACATATCTCTCCTTCCCAAGGCAGGCTTACGCCGCAACCTTGTGTTGCAATTTCATCCGCCAGCCTAGGCTTCGACCTCGGCCTTCGCCGCAAGCACATCCTCTGGCGCGCCGATGGCGCGGGTGGTTGTCTCTTTGGCAATCCGCTTGATCATCCCAGACAAGGCCTTGCCAGCGCCGATCTCCCAATAGTCGGTCACCCCCGCGCCCTGCATCCACAGCACAGATTCGCGCCAGCGCACCGACCCGGTCACCTGCGCCACCAAAAGCGCGCGAATGCGGTCGGCCTCGGTCACGGCCTCGGCGCGCACATTCACCACAATCGGCAAAGACGGCGTCGAGATCACAACCCCCGCCAGAGCCTCGGACATCACTGCCGCAGCAGGCTGCATCAAGCTACAATGGAACGGTGCGCTGACCGGCAACAACAGCGCGCGCTTTGCGCCCTTGGCTTTGGCAATCTCAAGCGCGCGCTCAACCGCCCCGCGATGGCCCGAGACCACCACTTGCGCCGGATCATTGTCATTGGCAGCCTGACAGACCTCGCCCTGTGCAGCCTCGGCAGCAACTTCAGTGGCAGCGGCGAAGTCCAGCCCCAAAAGGGCAGCCATAGCCCCCACCCCGACAGGCACCGCCTCTTGCATGGCTTGCCCACGAATCCGCAACAGCCGCGCAGTATCGCCCAGTTGCAAAGACCCCACCGCGCAAAGCGCCGAATATTCTCCCAAGGAATGGCCTGCAACAAAATCCGCGCTGTCTTCGATCCGCAAGCCCTCGGCCTCCAACGCGCGCAGCGCGGCAATCGAGGTCGCCATCAGGGCGGGCTGGGCGTTTTTGGTCAGTGTCAGCTCTTCAATCTGACCTTCCCAGATCAAGGCCGACAGCTTTTCCCCCAAAGCCTCATCCACCTCGTCAAACACCGCCTTTGCGGCCGGATAGGCCTCGGCCAAAGCCCGGCCCATGCCGATGGTCTGGGCACCCTGCCCCGGAAATACGAATGCGCGGCTCATCTGGCCCTCCTGTTTGTTGGCCTTGGCTTACCCTTTGATCGCAGCCCGTGCAACGTCTGCGCACAATCGCTGTGCAAAGCCGCGCCTTACAACGCGCGTCAGGCCTGATATTTTAACGTCAGTTCATTTTGGAGCCCCCATGTCCCTTGTCAATACACCCACCAGTTTTGGCAGCCTCAGCCGCAGTCTACATTGGCTGACCGCCCTGCTTATTTTAACCGCGATTCCCCTTGGCCTGATCGCCAACAGCCTGCCCGCCGATGCCAGTACGATCGCCAGCAAAACCCTGCTGTTTTCCCTGCATAAGACCCTTGGCGTCGTCGCGTTCTTTCTGGGCCTTGCCCGCATTCTTGCCGCCCTCCTGCAACCCCACCCGCTGCCGCTGCACCCAAAGGCCAAAATCGCCAATGCGCTGGCAGCCTTGGTGCATTGGATGCTGTATATCTCTTTGGTTGCGGTGCCCCTGACGGGCTGGATCCACCATGCCGCGCTGTCAGGCTTTGCGCCGATCCTGTGGCCCTTTGGCCAAGACCTGCCATTTGTGGCGAAATCTCAGATCACGGCAGATCTGTTTGCCGCCGCGCATTGGCTGTTTACCAAGCTGCTGGTGGCCTCGGTCTTGCTGCATATTGCAGGCGCGCTGAAACATCACCTGATTGACCGCGATGACACGCTGCGGCGGATGACGCGCGGGCTGAAAGCGCCCTTGCAGGCCAGCACCAAAGCCGCAAACCTTGTACCGATGCTCTGCGCTCTGGCGATCTATGCCGCAGCGGCGGCACTTGTCTTTCAGATGCAAGACAAAGCGCCTCCCGCCGCCACCGCCGCGCCGCCCCAGACCGCCAGCCAAGCCTTGGGCGGCAATTGGCAAGTCAGCCAAGGCAGCTTGGGCTTTGACGTCAAGCAAATGGGAGCCGAGATTGCCGGCAGCTTTGCCAGTTGGAGCGCAGAAATCAGCTTTGATGAAACCACAACCAGCGGCCCCGCAGGCGAGGTTCTGGTCACGATCGACATCGGCTCTCTGACGTTGGGCGCAGTGACAGATCAGGCGAAATCCGCCGATTTCTTTGATGTCGCCAGCTATAAAACCGCGCAGTTCAAAGCCCAGATCCTCGCCGAGGCGGGCAGTTATCAGGCGGTGGGCATCTTGACGATTCGCGGGATTGCACGGCCGCTGACCCTCCCCTTCAGCCTTAGCCTTACCGGCGATACCGCGCAGATGCAGGCCGCGGTCAGCCTAGACCGGCGCGATTTCGGCATAGGTGCAGGCTTTGCAGATGAATCCACAGTCGGCTTTCCCGTCGCCGTCAAAATCGCGCTGACCGCAGAGCGCAGCTAAAGCAAAAGGCCGCCGGATTGCTCCGGCGGCCTTTTACCTTTCAAGCGCAAATATTACTCGGCCTTGGAAGCTTCAACCGAGATCATCACCTGAACTTCGTCGCTGATATAGGGCGCGAACATCCCCAGATTGTAATCGCTGCGCAGCAAAGTGGTGGTGCCCGAAAAGCCAGCCCATGGCTTTTTCGCCATCGGATGTTCGCCCGTCTGATTAAGCACCGCGTCCAGAACCACCGATTTTGTCACCTTGTTCAAGGTTAGATCACCCGTGATCTTGGCGGTCTTCTCTCCGGTCACCTCGATCGACGTCGAGGTAAAGCTGACCTGATCGCCCGTCGCTGCATTGAAGAAGTCGGGCGACATAAAGTGGTCAAAGCGCTCTTGCCAGCCGGTCAGCATGGTGGTGACCGGAAAGCTGACCGTCACGCTCGATGCAGCAGGCTCGGCTTGATCGAACATGATCTCGCCGTCAAAGCCCGAAAACATGCCGGTGGTGGTGGAAAACCCGAGGTGGTTATAGGTGAAAACGATCTGGCTGTGGCTTGGGTCCAGCAGGTATTTCTCTGGAGCGGCAAAGGCGGGGGCGGCCAAGGTTGCGGCCAAAACTGCGGCAGAAACAAAACGGATCATCAATCTCTCCTAAAAAGGTCTGCGCCCCCCGACTGGGGCGGCGTCTGGCCCAATGTGCGGGCCGACAAGCGCTGCGCCAAGTCCGCGTGCCCAAACACTGGCTGTGCAATCGCGCACAAGCCGCAAAGCCCCCCAAATAGCCGCAGCTGCGCCCTTGCATCCTTGGCCGATCCGGCTATAAGGCGGCATCTTTCCACGAATTCCATGAAACGGCGTAGCCTCTCGTGGGCGGGCGGTGGAAAGTGTTGCCCGTCCTATGAAATACGCCACAACAGACAGATCGGAGCACACATGCCGCTTTACGAGCATGTTATGATTGCGCGTCAGGACTTGTCCAATGCGCAGGCTGAAGGCCTTATCGAGCACTTCTCCACAGTTCTGACCGACAACGGCGGTAAAGTTGTCGAGCATGAATACTGGGGCGTCAAAACGATGGCCTATAAAATCAACAAGAACCGCAAAGGCCACTATGCCCTGCTGAAAACCGACGCACCGTCGGCTGCCGTGCAGGAAATGGAACGCCTGATGCGCCTGCATGATGATGTCATGCGCGTGCTGACGATCAAGGTTGACGCACATGTAGAGGGCCCCTCGGTCCAGATGCAAAAGCGTGACGACCGTGAGCGTGGCGAGCGTTCCGAGGGTGGCTTTGGTGGCGGTGAACGTCGCGAGCGTCCTTCCTTCGGTGGCGACCGCCCTGACCGTGGCGAGCGTCCGTCCTTCGGCGGCGCACCGCGTCGTTGATCATCAGCCTCAGGAAAGGTTCATAAACCATGGCGAATAAACCGTTTTTCCGCCGCCGCAAGGTTTGCCCCTTCTCGGGCGACAATGCTCCGGCAATCGACTACAAAGACACGCGCCTTCTTCAGCGCTACGTTTCCGAGCGTGGCAAGATCGTGCCGTCGCGTATCACCGCAGTTTCGGCCAAGAAACAACGCGAGCTGGCTCAGGCCATCAAGCGCGCCCGTTTCCTCGCCCTTCTGCCCTATGCAGTGAAGTGAGGATCTGACACATGCAAGTTATCCTTCTTCAGCGCGTCGCCAAGCTTGGCCAAATGGGCGAAGTCGTCAACGTCAAAGACGGCTACGCACGCAACTTCTTGTTGCCACAGGGCAAGGCGCTGCGCGCCAATGATCAGAACGTGAAAGCGTTCGAAGTCAAAAAAGCCCAACTGGAAGCAACCAACCTCGAGACCCGCACAGAGGCAGAAGCCCTTGGCGCGACGCTCGACGGTCAGGTCTATGTGATCATCCGTTCGGCTTCCGATTCGGGCGCTCTGTACGGTTCGGTCACCACCCGCGACGCAGCAGACGCTGCAACCGCTGGCGGCATCACCGTGAACCGCGCACAGATCACCTTGGATCGTCCGATCAAAGAACTGGGCCTGCACACGGTTTCGGCCATTCTGCACCCAGAAGTCGTTGTCAAATTCAACCTGAACATCGCTCGTTCGGTTGAAGAAGCTGAACTTCAGGCTTCGGGCAAGTCGATCCAGGAACTCGCAGCCGAGGCAGAAGCCGAAGCTGATTTCGAGATCGCGAACCTCTTTGACGAAATGGGCGCTGCCCAAGGCGACGAAGACCTCGGCCGCGACTGATCGCAGCTTTAAACCAATAAGAACCGCGCGGGGGCAACCTCGCGCGGTTTTTTCATGCTTGCGGGGCAGCGGTCCCTGCCCCATTCCGCGCGCAAAATCCCATCACGCCCATGTGAGTTTTCGTGACCGCCCAGAACCGATCCAGCCGCGATGGCCCCCCGTATCCCTTATACCAAAACAAGTTTGGTATTCACACTTTCCTAATGGGAGACGACACATGATCCGTAGAACCTTCATTGCGCTGACCGCCGCAGCCTCTTTGATGGCGACCGCTTCTTACGCCGCCGACAAGGATATCGTTGATACCGCCGTGGGCGCTGGCAACTTCACCACTCTGGTCGCCGCTGTGCAAGCAGCAGGGCTGGTGGACACGCTGAAGGGCGCTGGACCCTTCACCGTCTTTGCCCCAACCGACGCAGCCTTTGCAGCCCTGCCCGCAGGCACGGTTGAAGACCTGCTCAAGCCAGAAAACAAAGACAAATTGGTCGCCATCCTGACCTATCACGTGGTCGCAGGCAAGGTGATGTCCTCGGCACTGACCGAAGGCATGACCGCGGCAACCGTGCAGGGCAGCAATGTCACCTTCACCCTTGAGGGCGGCGCAAAGATCAACGGTGCGCCGATTTCTGCCGCCGATATCGAGGCCAGCAATGGCGTCATCCATGTGATCGACGCGGTGATCTTGCCGCCAATGTAAGCGGCCCACGCCAACTCAACGACGTCACCGCGCAGGGGCAACCTTGCGCGGTTTTTTCATGGCCAAATTCACCCTCCAGCCTGTCGCAAATCGCGCAGACCCCGCGGACATTCCGCCGCAGCTTAAGGCTGAGCTGAAAGGGCTGCGATGACCGATATCACTCCGAAACTTCCGCTGCTGGCAGTTGCGCAAAACCTGCGCGCGATTGGCTTGCTTGTCGCAGGCATCGCGCTGTTTTCGGTGCAGGATCTGATCCTGAAACTGCTGTCCGGCAATTATCCCTTATCCGAGGCGATGGTGTTTCGCAGCCTGACCGCCCTGCCGCTGATCTGGGTCTTGGTGCTGTTTGATGGCGGCAGCAAAACCCTATTCACCCCCGGCATGATGCGGATGATCGGGCGCGGCTTTGTGGTCTTTGCGCCCTATACGCTTTATTATCTGGCGCTGGCGGCGCTGCCGATTGCCACCGTGGTGGCGCTGTTCTTTGCAGCCCCCTTGTTCATCACCCTGCTGTCGGTGCCGATGCTGGGCGAAAAGGTCGGTCGGCCGCGCTGGACCGCCGTGATCATCGGCTTTGGCGGCGTTGTGCTGATGGCGCGACCAGGCACCGATCTGTTCGACTGGGCAGCACTTTTGGCCGTGGCCGCCGCAAGCACCTATGCGCTGGCGATGATCTCGGCCCGCCAGCTTGGCCGCAGCGAGACCGCCTCGGCGATGGCGTTTTGGGGCAATGCGGTGTTTTTGCTTTGCGCCACACTGCTGTCTTTGATCTTTGGCGCGGGCCAGTTCGAGGGCGCAACCCACAAAAGCCTCGCGTTCCTGACACGGGCATGGGTCACGCCCAGCCCGCAGGATCTGGCGCTGATGTGCGCCTGCGGCGTGATCGCCGCGATTGCGCTGACGCTGCTGACCCAAGCCTACCGGATGGGCGAGGCCAGCATTGTCGCCTCGTTTGAATATACCGCGATGATCTGGGGCGTGATTTTCGGCTGGATGTTCTT
Source organism: Cypionkella sp. (assembly GCF_036782355.1). Classification (NCBI taxonomy): domain Bacteria; kingdom Pseudomonadati; phylum Pseudomonadota; class Alphaproteobacteria; order Rhodobacterales; family Paracoccaceae; genus Cypionkella; species Cypionkella sp. Next base: position 77,993 of record NZ_DAIPZF010000002.1, on the reverse strand, counting down.
TGCCGATTGGCCGACCCGCACCGGCTGGATCGGCATCAGCATCATCAGCGGCGCGGGGCTGTTTGTGCTGTGGCGCGAATACCGCGCCAAGCGGGTCTAGCCCAGCTTGCCAAAGCGCGCACGCAGCGCCTCGACATGGGCGGCAAGTGCTGGCACCTGAGCCCATTGCCGCAGCAAATCTGCCCAACGCAACGGCACAAACACCACCGCATCCCCCGCCACCATACGCGCGAACTTGGCCAATTCCTTTTGGTGCTGGATCACCCGATCTGGGTTCACAGGCTTGCCTGAAGCCCAAGTCTTAGGTTCGGCATAAAGATAGACCAAGACCCCGCCCAAGGCGCGCTTTTCCGCGCGGGTCTGAATGCCGTAAGCCTGCTTGATCAGCCCCACCGCATCCATCGCGTCGAAATCAACCTTGCCCGACACCAGATCATCACGCATCTTGGTATAGGCACCCATGCTCTGGCGCCATTCGGGGCGATCAATCAGCTCGGAAAAGCCCTGTACCTTGCTGGGGCGAAACGGCTCGTAGCGCTTGCTTTGAATGCCGATCAGCGTGGTGGCGGTCTCGATCCCCACATCCAGCCAAGGCTGCCGCCCGCCCTTCCAAGGATAGCGCATCTCGGCCTCAAGCGTCACAGTCTCGGCCTGACCTGCGGGCACACCGGGCAAAGGCGGCAAAACCTGCGGGCGGTTCAGAAACCAGCCAAAGGCATTGGCCACCAAGGCCGCCGAGGATTCAGGGCTGTCAAATTTGCCCGAGCGGATTTCATGCCCCGGCGAGCGCTTCAAACACTCCAGAATCCCTTCAACGGGCAGATCGGGCAAAAACTCGGGCATGGGCGTGGTCCTTATCGGCAAAAGAAAAAGGGCCGCCCCGAAAGGCGGCCCCATCGCATGATCCGAAGATCTGATTACATTTCGTCCAAAGCTTCAACCAGCTTTTGCAGCTCTTCTTTGCTGACGTCCTTATCGGTCACTTTGGCACCTGCCAGAATGTGATCAACGACTTTGTCTTCAAAGATCGGCGCGCGCAGCTGCTGTTGCATTTGCGGGTTCTTTTGAATGAACTCGAAATACTGACGCTCTTGGCCGGGATACTGACGCGCTTGGGTCAGGACTGCTTGGGTCATCTCGGCATCGGTCACAGTGACTTCGGCCTTACGACCCACTTCGGCCAGAACCAAGCCCAAACGCACGCGGCGCTCGGCCAAAGTCTTGTGCTCTTCGGTGGTTTCGACATTGCCGTGGTTGTGATCGTGAACTTCTGGATTGTCTTCATGCCACAGCTGATGCGCGATTTGCGCAGCCTCTGCTTCCACCAAAGCCGGCGGCAGGTCAAATTTCACCAAAGCGTCCAACTGGTCCAGCATCGCGCGCTTCAGCACGGCACGGGCGGCCCCTTTGTACTCTTCTTCCAGACGCGACGCGATCTGGCCCTTCAGCGCTGCCAAATCTTCGGCACCGAATTTCTTGGCCATTTCGTCGTCAATCGCGGCAGCAACGGGCTTGCGCACTTCTTTAACGGTGCAAGCAAAGACGGCTTCTTTGCCGGCCAGATGCTCTGCACCATATTCTGCTGGGAAGGTTACGGTGACAGAGACTTCTGCCTCGGCAGCCGCGCCAATCAGTTGGTCTTCAAAGCCTGGGATGAACGAATTCGAACCCAGAACCAGCGGGTAATCTTCGCCAGCGCCGCCTTCAAATGCAACACCATCCACCGAGCCTTTAAAGTCGATCACAACCTGATCGCCTTTTTTGGCGGCACGGCCCTTGCCACGCGCCACAAAGTTTTGCGCGGTTTCAGCAAGGTTCTTCAGCGCTTCGTCAACCGAAGCTTCATCGGCTTTGACCGAAAGCCGGTCGAGCGTGATTTGGCTTGGGTCCAGATCTGGAATCGGTGGCAGAGCTTCGTAGCTCATCTCAACCACAACGTCCTGACCTTCTTTCCAAGTCTCGCCGTCAACCATCTTGACCTCTGGCTGAAGCGCAGGACGATCACCGGTGGTGTCGAAATGCTGCTTCATCGCGCCGTCGATCGCATCTTGCATCGCATCGCCCATCAGGCGCTGACCAAATTGCTTTTTCAAAATAGCCAAAGGCACTTTACCCTTACGGAAGCCCTTGATTTCGACCTCGGGCTGCGCCTCGAGCAGTTTTTCCTGAACTTTCGCGTCCAACTCGGCAGCGGTCACCGTGATGGTGTAGGCGCGCTTCAAGCCGTCTTTCAGGGTTTCGGTGACCTGCATATCTTCGTCCTTCTCATCAACCTATGGTGCGGGTAGAGGGACTTGAACCCCCACGCCTTACGGCGCCAGAACCTAAATCTGGTGCGTCTGCCAATTTCGCCATACCCGCATAACTCAACAAGACGCAGAGCCCCCGCCCGAAAGCAGAAGCCTGCGTCCTGAAATCCGCGTCCTTCTAACAAAGCCGAGCGGGGGAAGCGAGAGGAAAAATTTATTTGCTGTTTTCCGTCCGCCTCCACGAAATCCTCACAGCTTGGACGCAATCTCGCCACAGTCTGGGGGAAGAAAGTGTTAACAGAAAGTTAGCGCCCAACAGACTGGGCCGAAGACAGGGAATGGCGCGATGATCGCAACGATTTGCAAACAACCCGCTGCGGTCGCAGCCCAGCCAATCAACTATGGGCTTTTGGCCGGAACCCATATCTTGACCTTGAACGGCGAAGTCGCGATCGAACACTTGACCCCCGGGGCCTCGGTCATCACCCGCTCGGGCATGCGCAAGGTCGCAGGCATCAGCCGCATCTTGGCGCAACAGCTTCAGGTCGTTCACATCACCCAAGGTGTGCTTGGCAATGGTCGGCCGCATATCGATGTGAAGGTGGCACCGCAACAACCGATTCTCCTGCGCGACTGGCGCGCTAAAGCGCTGTTTGACACCGAGGCTGCCTTGGTCGCAGCCGAGCGGCTGATTGACGGCAGCTTTATCCGCAGCGAGGTGCTTGCCGAGGCTTGTCTTTACAGCCTGCAATTTGAACAGCCCGAAATCATCTATGTGGGCGCGCTGGAAATGAGCTGCCCCGCAATTTCCCCCAGCAAAGCCTAAAACCTGCTGCCGCCCACCAAGGCGGCCGCCCCTCGTTTTCCGCGCAGTCTTTCCGCCATCCTGCCTGAAACCGCGGCAACCCCTCCCGATTCCGTTCATAAACCGCCTAAAATAAATGCAAACAGCACAAATATTAGCCGTTTGCTGCTTTTTCACGCCTTGCAATCGCAACCATCTCGCGGCACCAATTGAAGCTGCCCTGCGGAAATGGTCACTAGCCTCAAAGACGCAGAAATCTGAGGAGTCGGCCATGAAGAAAATCGAGGCGATCATCAAACCGTTCAAGTTGGACGAGGTGAAGGAAGCTCTGCAAGAGGCTGGCGTTCAGGGTCTGTCTGTCACCGAAGTCAAAGGCTTTGGCCGTCAAAAGGGTCATACCGAGCTGTATCGCGGCGCCGAATATGTCGTCGATTTTCTGCCGAAGGTAAAAATCGAGGTGGTGCTGACCGACGATATGGTGGATGTCGCCATCGCTGCCATCATCTCTGCTGCGCGCACCGACAAGATTGGTGACGGCAAAATCTTCGTCTCGCATGTCGAGCAAGCTATCCGCATCCGTACCGGCGAAACCGGCGACGACGCGGTCTGATACGTCTACACCGGCGGGCTGATCCCCTGACCGCCATACCGAAACCCTAACGAAAGGCAGCATGATGAGCGCAGTTGCAAAAGCTCTGAAACTGATCAAGGACGAAGAGATCGAGTATCTCGACATTCGTTTCACCGATCCAAAAGGCAAACTCCAGCACGTTACGCTGGTGACAGATCTTGTGGACGAAGACTTCTTTGAAGAAGGCTTCATGTTCGACGGCTCCTCCATCGCTGGCTGGAAGTCGATTGATCAGTCCGACATGAAACTGATGCCGGATGCGTCTTCGGTCTATATGGACCCCTTCTACGCCGAAAAAACGCTTTGCGTGCATTGCGACGTGGTCGAGCCAGACACCGGCGAAGCCTATGATCGCTGCCCACGCCAGATCGCCAAAAAGGCCGAAGCCTACCTGAAATCTTCGGGTATCGGCGATGTTGCCTACTTTGGTCCCGAAGCTGAATTCTTCATCTTCGACGATGTGCGCTATTCGGTAACGCCACAAAAAGTGGCCTATCAGATCGACGCAGAAGCAGCCGCTTGGAACACCGATGCAGCCACCGAAGGCGGCAACTACGGCCACCGTGCGGGCCACAAGGGCGGCTATTTCCCTGTGAACCCAGTGGATGAAGCGCAAGACCTGCGCGGCGAGATGCTTTCGACCATGAAGCGCATCGGCATCAAGGTTGACAAGCACCACCACGAAGTGGCGACCTGCCAGCACGAGCTGGGCATGATCTTTGGCGGTCTGGTTGAACAGGCTGACAACATCCAGAAATACAAATACGTGATCCACAACGTGGCCCACGCCTACGGCAAGACCGTCACCTTTATGCCAAAGCCTATGAAGGGCGATAACGGCTCGGGGATGCACGTGAACATGTCGATCTGGAAAGACGGCAAGCCTTTGTTCTCGGGCGACAAATACGCTGATCTCAGCCAAGAGGCGCTGTATTTCATCGGCGGCATCCTCAAGCACGCAAAAGCCCTGAACGCGCTGACCAACCCTTCGACCAACAGCTACAAGCGCCTGATCCCTGGGTTCGAGGCTCCCGTGCTGCGCGCCTATTCGGCCCGCAACCGCTCGGGCTGCGTGCGTATTCCGTGGACAGAATCGCCAAAAGCCAAGCGCGTCGAGGCACGTTTCCCCGATCCAGCAGCCAACCCCTATCTGGCCTTCGCGGCTTTGATGATGGCCGGCCTTGACGGGATCAAGAACAAGATCGACCCGGGTCCAGCTTCGGACAAAGATCTTTATGACCTGCCGCCAGAAGAATTGGCAGCAATCCCAACCGTTTGCGGCTCGCTGCGCGAAGCGCTCGAATCGCTGGCGGCGGATATGGACTTCCTCTTGGCCGGTGACGTCTTCACCCGTCCACAGCTTGAAGCCTATATGGGTCTGAAGTGGGAAGAGGTTTATGCCTACGAGCATACCCCGCACCCGATCGAATATCAGATGTATTATTCCTGCTAAGGGCAGCGATCATACTCAGAAAGGCCGCCTTCGGGCGGCCTTTTTCGTTACAATCCACGGCTGTAGCCCAAGCCGATCTTGCGGCTCTCGTTTCCTGAAAAATGGTTAACAACTCGTTAACGCCACAATGTTTCCGCTATCAGGGCGCATTTGCCACGCATATTTTCCTGACTTAAGAATGGAGACAGAAATGTGCCTTTCCCCTGCGTTTCAGGTCTCGACCATTGCCGAGTTGGTTTTTTCAACCGCGCCGATTGTTAACTTTGCCCATCTGGTCAGCCAGCTCGACAAGACCCTCACCCGCTTTTCGGCGGTGCCCTGCCGCTTGCGCTGGGAAGCCGAACATTGGGTCAGCTTCGAGATGCCAGGCACCCGCATTGGCTTGGCCCAGCAAGATTTCCCGCGCAACGGCGTGGAAATGGCGCTGTGTATCTCGGTGGGTCCCTCAGATATCGCGGCGCGGGGGCAAGCAAAGCGGCTGCTCGCAGCGCAAAAACATCCAGCACTCTGCTCGCGTCTGGCCGACCATTTACACCAGCTTTATCCGGCCAACGCCATACTCTGGTATGAAACCCAAGCGCAGGTCGATCTCGATCTGCTCGAATGCCTCAGCGCACCGCGTCCGCGCCACGACCGACCGCCGCGCGCCCTGCCGCGCCTCGATGACACCCTTCTCAGCGCGCTACTGTCACGCGATTTCGACCACCGCCGCAGCCAATGCCTGACCAAGACGGCACCCAGCAAAACCGACGCGCTGACCCGCCTGCGCGCCGCAATCACGGCCCGCCCTTCCGCCTGCCTGCACGCCCAAACCTAGGACAGCCTCTGGCCTACTGGCGTGAAAAACGCACACCTATGCCGCGCCAGGCCCCAAGATCAGCTTACCCGCCGCAACCAAGCCATCGCGGGCCGCCTCTGACAGGCTCTCAAGCGGCACCAGATAGGTGTGAATGCTGAACAAAACCGCATCGCTTTTCGGCAAACGCAGCAAACATTGCCGCTCCGAGCGCAAATACCGCCCGGCCCGCTGCACCGGCTGCGGATCTGCCTCTCGCCGCGGCTGAAACAGCTCGGGCTCGGCATAGACGTTGTAATTCATCCGCCACAGCGGCTGCTCGGGCCTGATCGCATCAAACAACCGCTGCACCCGCTTGGCCAGATCAGGGCCATACTCTGCAACCGGCTGGTGGATGCCAATCATCGCGCGGCCCAGCTTTTCGGCCAAAGTCCAACTGGCCGGAAAGCACAACACCGCCGCCGTCAGCAGATGCTCCTCTCCCTGCTTTTGCATCAGACACAGATCCTCCTGCACCAGCCGCCCCAAGGTCAGCAAGGGCGCGCCACGATCCAGTGCCACCTCGACCCCATCAGGGCGCAGCACGCGGTCTGCCCCCACCACATAGCCCTTGCTGCGCGCCAGCTTGGCCAAGACCGCCTCGTAAAGCTCCTCTGCCGCCGCGCGCGCGCCCTCTTGCATCCCCAGCACCAAAGCCGGGCTTTGCGCGATCAAGCGATCCCGCTCCGCCATCTGGCCGGCAAAAGCCTCATCCACCAGCAACCAGCTGTCATCCAGCACCGGCTGTATCCCCGGCAAACGCGCGACCGCAGGCTCCATCCATGCCAGCCGTGGCAGTCTGTCGTGCAAAATCGCCATCGCCTGCCCCATCGCCCCAATCTCCACCCAAACAGCAATGCCACAATCTGCCAGCCGGCTCAAACCCCCAGGCCGAAGAAACACTTGCCACCCGCGCACCAAAGCCCGACACTCGCTCAGACATCCTTCCGTCTTTGCGCCTTCATCTGTCCCCAAATATCCCGGGGTCCGGGGCAGAGCCCCGGCGGCCCGCATAGCATCCAAAGGTCTCCACATGTTTCCAACCTTCGACGGCCACAATGACATCCTGCTGCGGCTGCACAACGCACCGCATAACCGCGAGGCGATCTGGCTGACCGGCGAGGGCAAGGGCCACCTTGATCTGCCGCGCATGCGTCGGGGCGGCTTTGCGGCGGGGTTTTTCGCGATCTATATCCCCTCGCCCATCGCGCATGACGCCCCCGACTATATGGCGGCGATGGAAAACCCGCCCTTCACGCTGCCACTGCCTGCCCTGACCGAGCCCGCCACAGCCCTACCCATCGCGATGGATATGGCAGCGCAGCTGCTGTGGATGGAGCGCGCCTCGAACGGCGGCTTCAAGATCTGCCGCAGCACGGCTGAGATCAGCGCCTGTCTCGCCCAAGGCGTGATCGCAGGCATCCTGCATATGGAGGGCGCCGAGGCGATTGATGCCAATCTTGACACGCTTTATGCCTTTCACGCCATGGGTCTGCGCTCGCTTGGCCCGGTCTGGTCGCGGCCGACGATCTTTGGCCATGGCGTGCCCTTTGCCTTCCCCGCCTCACCCGACACCGGCGCGGGTCTGACGTCGGCGGGCAAGGATCTGATCCGCGCCTGTAATGCGCTGGGCATCATGATTGATCTGTCGCATCTGAACGAGGCAGGCTTCAACGATGTCGCCCGCCTGTCGGATGCGCCTTTGGTGGCGACCCATTCCAACGCCCATGCCATCACCGCCAGCAGCCGCAATCTGACCGACCGGCAGTTGCAGATGATCCGCGATTCTGGCGGCATGGTGGGGTTGAACTTTGCCACCTCTTTCCTGCGCCGCGATGGCAAGCAATCGGCGGATATGGGCTGGCAGGATGTGCTGGCGCACCTCGATCACATGCTGGCGATCTTGGGCGAAGACCACCTTGGCTTTGGCTCGGATTTCGATGGGGCCACGCTCCCACAAGGTATCGGCGACGTCACAGGCCTGCCTGCGCTGCAACAGGCAATGATCGACCATGGCTATGATGCTGCCTTGATGCGCAAACTGTGCTTCGACAACTGGCTAGCCGTGCTTGATCGCACATGGAAATAGCGCAAAGGCGCATGGTATAGGCCCGCATCCACCACCCCTTCTCTTGCACCCCCAGCCCTCACAGGCTAAGGCGGGGCCTTACTCGCCCTTTGCCCTTGCACCGAAAGGCCTCGCCGATGATCCCACGCTATTCTCGCCCCGAAATGGTTGCTCTCTGGTCCCCCGAGACCAAATTCCGCATCTGGTACGAGATCGAGGCCCATGCCTGCGACGCCCAAGCCGCGATTGGGGTGATTCCAAAAGCCAATGCCGAAGCTGTCTGGCGCGCCAAAGACGTCACCTTTGATGTCGCGCGTATCGATGAGATCGAGGCCGTGACCAAACATGACGTCATCGCCTTTCTGACCCATCTGGCCGAACATATCGGTGCGGATGATGCGCGCTTTGTGCATCAGGGCATGACCTCTTCGGATGTCTTGGACACCACGCTGAATGTGCAACTTGTGCGCGCGACCGATCTGTTGCTTGCTGGCATGGACCGAGTTTTGGCCGCGCTCAAAGCCCGCGCTTTTGAACATAAAGACACCGTGCGCATCGGCCGCAGCCACGGCATCCATGCCGAACCCACCACCATGGGCCTGACCTTCGCGCGCTTTTATGCCGAAATGCACCGCGGCCGCGCGCGTCTGGCGCGGGCACGCGACGAAATCGCCACGGGGGCAATTTCCGGCGCGGTAGGCACCTTTGCCAATATCGACCCTTCGGTCGAAGAGCATGTCTGCAAAATGCTGGGCCTGACGCCCGAGCCGATCTCGACTCAAGTCATCCCGCGCGACCGTCATGCGATGTATTTTGCCACCCTTGGCGTGATTGCCTCCAGCATCGAAAACATCGCCATCGAAATTCGCCACATGCAGCGCACTGAAGTGCTTGAAGCCGAAGAGTTTTTCTCGCCCGGCCAAAAGGGCTCTTCGGCGATGCCGCATAAGCGCAATCCGGTGCTGAGCGAAAACCTCACCGGCCTTGCGCGTCTGGTGCGGATGTCGGTGATACCGGCGCTGGAAAATGTGGCCCTGTGGCACGAACGCGATATCAGCCACTCCTCGGTTGAACGCGCCATTGGGCCAGACACCACCATCACGCTTGATTTTGCCCTGCACCGCCTTGCCGGTCTGGTCGAAAAGCTGGTGATCTACCCTGACAACATGCTGGCCAATATGAATAAATTCCGTGGCCTTGTGATGTCGCAGCGGGTGCTTTTGGCGCTGACCCAAGCCGGTGTGTCGCGCGAAGACAGCTACCGTCTGGTGCAGCGCAATGCGATGAAGGTTTGGGAAAAGGGCGCCGATTTCAAGACCGAGCTTTTGGCCGATGCCGAAGTCACCGCAGCCCTCACCCCCGCCCAGATCGAAGAGAAATTCGACCTTGGCTATCACACCAAACATGTCGATACGATTTTTGCCCGCGTGTTTGGCGCGTAAGCATAAGTTAACTTAAGCCTGCCAAAGTTTCCCCGAGACCAGAAAGGATTCGGGGAAGTTATGGCAGGTGAACCCAACGCATTGGCACGCATTGAACCTGCGCGGCGTGCGGTCGCGGCCAAACCTGTGAAACGCGGCCTGACGCAGCCTGAAAAGGCCGCGATCATCGTGCGCTTCCTGTTGGCCGAAGGCTCGCCAGTGCCGATCAGCCAATTGCCCGATCATATGCAATCGGCGCTGACGCAAAAGATGTCACAGATGCGCACGGTCGATCGTAAAACCTTGGCCGCTGTGCTGGAAGAATTCATTGGTCAGTTGGAAGAAGTGGGGCTGTCCTTCCCCGGCGGGATCGAAGCTGCGCTTGCGGTGATGGATGGCCATATCTCGGCAAATGCCGCCTCGCGCCTGCGTCGGATGGCGGCAGCGACGCAATCTGGCGACCCTTGGGCGCGGCTGACGGCGATGCCAAACCAACAGCTGCTGCCGGTGCTGACCGAAGAAAGCATCGAGGTGGCGGCGGTCATGCTCTCGATGCTGCCAGTGGCCAAATCTGCGGAATTGCTGGGGAAATTACCCGGTGATCGCGCCCGTCGTGTCGCCTATGCCGTCAGCCAAACCGCCAGCATCGAACCCGATACGGTCAAACGCATCGGGCTTGCCTTGGCAAACCAATTGGATGCAGCCCCCCCCGCGCCTTTGACACCGATCCGGTGCAGCGCGTTGGTGCCATTTTGAACATCTCGCCCAGCCTGACCCGGGAAGATGTGCTGCGTGGGCTGGATGAGGTGGACACCACCTTCGCCCAAGCCGTGCGCAAGGCGATCTTCACCTTCGAGCATATCCCCAAACGCGTGCTTGGCCGCGATGTGCCAAAATTGGTCCGCACGGTCGAGCAAAATACTCTCGTCACGGCCCTCGCCGCCTGTTTCGGTAAACCCGAGATGGAGGAGGCCAGCGAGTTCATTCTTGCCAATATGTCCCAACGCATGGCTCAGGGTCTGCGCGAAGAGATGGCGGCCCTTGGCACCGTCAAAGACAAAGTCGGCGAAGAGGCGCATAACGCCGTGGTTTCGGTCATCCGCGATCTGGAAGCGGCAGGAGAGATTGTTTTGGCCCAAGAGGAGGACGACAGCAGCTTGTGATCTGCGGGCCTTGGCCCTATGTCTGTCGCAACGCAGCAATAAGAAACCCTATGACAAAACTGCCCTTTCAACGCTCGGCCTTTGCGCAAAATCTGGTGGCGCGCGGCCTGATTGGCTTGGCTCTGGCACTGCCCTACCGGCTGCGCGTGCCGCTGATGGGCTGGGTGTTGCGCCGGATCATTGGGCCGGTCGCGGGCTATAGCAAACGGGCGTGCGAAAATCTGGCGCTGATCTGGCCAGATATGCCGCAGGAAGATCGATCGAAGATCGCGATGCAATCACTTGATAATGCAGGCAGAACGCTGATCGAGAACTATTCGAAAACCTTCACGAAACGCCAAGCGCGCCTGACCCCCACCGGCGCAGGCCTTGCCGCACTGGATGCAGCCAAAGCCGAGGGTCGTCCCGTTATTCTGGTCTCGGGGCATTTTGGCAATTACGAGGCCGCACGCGCCTGCCTTGTGGCGCGCGGCTTTCGCATCGGCGGGCTGTACCGCCCGATGACCAACCCCTATTTCAATGCCCATTACATCCGCACCATGGAGGCTTTTGGCGGGCCGGTTTTCCCCCAAGGCCGCGCGGGCACAGCCGGATTTGTCAAACATCTTAAGGCAGGTGGCATGTTGGTGCTGCTGTTTGATCAGCGCGCGGCCGGCGAAGACATCAGCTTTCTGGGCCATCCCGCCAAAACCGCGCTTTCCGCGGCAGAACTGGCGCTGCGCTACAACGCCGAGCTGATTCCGTTTTACGCGACGCGCCAGCCAGATGGCATAAGCTTCGAGGTCGAGATGGAGGCGCCCATCGCCAAGGGCTCGGCGCTAGAGATGACAACCGCGCTGTCGCACAGCCTGGAGGCGCGGGTCCGCTCCCGTCCCGAACAATGGTTCTGGGTCCATCGCCGCTGGGCCTAGCTATTTCAGCCGTGCCGCCGCCAAAACTGCGCGCGGCCCCGCCGCCTGCACCAGCACCACCACTGGCCCGCCGCCATCTTCGGCGACCATCTGCAACGGCTGCAAGCCAGACCACTCCCCCAAAGTTTGCCACGAGGTCACAACATTGTGGTATTCAATCGTGCGGCCAGCATTCTCGCCGCGCTCGATTTCGACATTCTTGTTGTCAAGATAATGCACCAATTGCACCGTGGTGCCCGCTGGCAAAGGCTGCTGAGTTTTGCCCGCAATATGCAGCTGCCCCGCCGCGCGCGACAGCGTCAGGCTGATGGTCTTTGGCACGGCTGCCGCGGATTTGATCGCCTTGACCACCGGATGGGGATCATTGCCCACCATCCGTGCGCCACCATCGACGATCATCTGCGGCGTGTAGATCATCTTATCGCCCGCCGCCTGCGCATAGCCGCGCTGGCGGGCCGAAAATTTCGCTTGGCCAAAGGTGTCTTTCCAGCCGATGTAATCCCAATAATCCACATGCAGCGCCAGCCCGATCACCCCAGGCATCTCGACCAATTGGCCCAGCAGATCATCCGCCGGCGGACAAGACGAGCAGCCCTGCGATGTGTAAAGCTCGACCAAGACCCCCTGCTGCGACTCGGCCAAAGCCACTGTCGAAGCCGCCATCCAAAGCCCCATAGCACCGCAGACGATGTGCGTATTCATACTCTGTCTGTCCCCTTATCGATGCTTTCTTCTACATCCATCGCGCGCATCCGCACCAATCAAGGTTTTGCGAGCCAGTGTTACAGTTTATTCACTCCCATGTTGCATAACTCTTGGCAACCGTGACTGCGAGGGCTGGATTTTCGGCATACCTTTGTATACAATACCCACAACGACCCGATGATTCCCTTGCGAAGCCTGCGCCTTTGCGGCACATGCTTTGTCAGCACCACCACAAAATTCCCGCCGAAGGAGGCCTTTATGACCGTCACCGTTGGACATGACAGCTCTAAAACCCGCAAGACTTTGACTGCGGGTGGACAGACTGTTTCCTATTACTCGATTCCCGCCGCCGAAGCCGCTGGCTTGGGCGAATTTTCCAAGCTTCCCGCTGCGCTGAAGGTGGTGCTGGAAAACATGCTGCGGTTTGAAGACGGCAAGACCGTTTCGGTTGACGATATCAAAGCCTTTTCCGATTGGGGCAAAATGGCGGGAAAAAACCCGCGTGAGATCGCCTATCGCCCTGCCCGCGTGCTGATGCAAGATTTCACCGGCGTGCCCGCCGTGGTTGACCTTGCCGCAATGCGCGACGGCATTAAGGGTCTTGGCGGCAATGCCCAAGCCATCAACCCGCTTGCCCCTGTCGATCTGGTCATCGACCACTCGGTGATGATCGATGAATTCGGCACGCCGCGCGCGTTTCAAGCCAACGTCGATCGCGAATACGAACGCAATATGGAGCGGTATGTCTTCCTGAAATGGGGTCAGAACGCCTTTAACAACTTCCGGGTTGTGCCTCCGGGAACAGGCATCTGCCATCAGGTGAACCTTGAATATCTGGCGCAAACCGTTTGGACCGACACCGACCAGACCGGCCAGCAAATCGCCTATCCTGATACGCTGGTCGGCACCGACAGCCACACCACCATGGTCAACGGCTTGGCCGTGCTGGGCTGGGGTGTCGGCGGTATCGAGGCCGAGGCCGCGATGCTGGGCCAGCCAGTTTCGATGCTGATCCCCGAAGTGGTCGGCTTTAAACTGACCGGCGAGATGATCGAAGGCACCACCGCAACCGATCTGGTGCTGAAGGTCGTGCAGATGCTGCGCAAACACGGCGTGGTGGGCAAATTCGTCGAATTCTACGGCGAAGGTCTGGACCGCCTGCCTTTGGCAGACCGCGCCACCATCGCCAATATGGCGCCCGAATATGGCGCGACCTGCGGCTTCTTCCCGATCGACAATGAAACCATCCGCTACCTGCGCAACTCGGGTCGTGACGAGGCGCGCATTGCCTTGGTCGAAGCCTATGCCAAGGCCAATGGCATGTGGCGCGACGCGGATTATGCGCCGATCTACACCTCGACCCTGCATCTGGATATGGGCGAGATCGTGCCGGCAATTTCCGGCCCGAAACGCCCGCAAGACTATCTGCCGCTGACCGATGCCGCCGCAGGCTTTGCGCATGAGATGGACGCCACCTTCAAACGCGCCATGGGCACCGAAGTGGCGGTTGCAGGCCAAGACTACACCATGTCCAGCGGCAAGGTTGTGATCGCCTCGATCACCTCTTGCACCAATACCTCGAACCCCTATGTGATGATCGGCGCGGGCCTTGTTGCCCGCAAGGCCCGCGCTTTGGGCCTGAAATCAAAGCCTTGGGTGAAAACCTCACTGGCACCCGGATCGCAAGTCGTGTCGGAATATCTGAACGCGGCCAATCTGCAAGAAGACCTCGATGCGGTCGGCTTTAACCTTGTCGGCTATGGTTGCACCACCTGCATCGGCAACTCGGGCCCGCTCGACCCCGCGATTTCGGCAGCGATTGCCGAAGGCGATCTGGTGGCAACAGCCGTTCTGTCGGGCAACCGCAACTTTGAAGGCCGGATTTCGCCGGATGTGCGCGCCAACTATTTGGCAAGCCCGCCGCTGGTTGTGGCCTATGCGCTGGCAGGCGATATGAACATCGACCTGACCAAGGAACCTTTGGGCATGGGCACCAATGGCCCTGTGTATCTGAAGGACGTTTGGCCCACCAACAAAGAGATCTCGGATCTGGTGGAATCCACCGTCACCCGCGCGGCTTTCCAGAAGAAATACGCCGATGTCTTCAAGGGCGATGAGAAATGGCAGGCGGTGAAAATCACCGACTCGGAAACCTACGACTGGCCATCGACCTCGACCTACATCCAGAACCCGCCCTATTTCAAAGGCATGTCAAAAACGCCGGGCGTGATTTCGGATATCAAAGACGCCCGCGTGCTGGCCTTGCTGGGCGATATGATCACCACCGACCACATCTCGCCCGCAGGCTCGTTCAAAGCTGGCACCCCTGCTGGCAAATACCTGATGGACCGTCAGGTTCCGCAGGCCGAGTTCAACTCTTATGGCGCGCGTCGCGGCAACCATGAAGTGATGATGCGCGGCACCTTCGCCAATATCCGCATCAAGAACGAGATGCTGGACGGTGTCGAAGGCGGCTACACCAAGGGCCCAGATGGCGCGCAAACCTCGATCTTTGACGCCTCGATGGCCTATCAGGACGCGGGCACGCCTTTGGTGATCTTTGGCGGCATCGAATATGGCGCAGGCTCCAGCCGCGACTGGGCGGCCAAGGGTACTGCGCTTTTGGGCGTCAAGGCCGTGATCGCGGAAAGCTTCGAGCGTATTCACCGCTCGAACCTGGTTGGCATGGGCGTTATTCCTTTCGAGTTCACCGGCGGCGAAACCCGCAAAACCCTTGCCCTGACCGGCGACGAGGAGATCAGCATCGACGGTCTTTCCGGCGATCTGAAGCCTTTGTCGAATGTGGCCTGCCATATCAAATTTGCAAATGGCATGACCAAAACCATCCAGATCAAGTGCCGGATTGATACAGCCATCGAAAAAGAATACGTCGAACATGGCGGCGTTTTGCACTATGTGCTGCGCGACCTCGCATCGCGGTAATCTGAAAAATCCGTTTAAAAACAAGGCCAGAAGCAATTCTGGCCTTGTTTTTTTGCCGATTTCGCTGACCTATACCTTCGGATACAGGCACCAAAATTGCACCCGCCTACGACCAAAGTTGTATCTTGCGTAGATCTTTGGTGGTAATATTTTCTTGCCAATTTCTGGTAATAGCTTAGGTTCCCCGAACGCGACAAAAGGTCGCAAATAAGGGAGGTCTCTATGTCTTCATCAAGCTGGCTCGACAGAGCCAATACCGTCGCCCCCCCCGGCTTTAGCCGTTGGATGGTGCCACCGGCCGCCTTGTGCATTCACCTGTGCATCGGCCAAGCCTACGCGTTCAGCGTGTTCAACCTGCCGATGTCGAAGCTGATCGGCATCACAGAATCCGCCCCCGACGATTGGAAACTGACCTCGCTGGGCTGGATTTTCTCAATTGCCATCGTTTTTCTCGGTCTGGCTGCTGCTTTTGGCGGCACATGGCTTGACCGCGTCGGCCCGCGCAAGGCGATGGTCGCAGCGGCTGCCTGCTTTGGCGGCGGCTTTTTGGTTGGGGCCGCTGGCATCTCGACCCACCAGTTGTGGCTGGTCTATCTGGGCTATGGCGTCTTGGGCGGCATTGGTCTGGGGCTTGGCTATATCTCGCCAGTGAAAACCCTGATCACTTGGTTCCCAGACCGTCCAGGCATGGCAACCGGCATGGCGATCATGGGCTTTGGCGGCGGCGCTTTCGTGGCCTCCCCGCTTTCGGTGATGCTGATGAAGCATTTCTCGACCGAGACCCATATCGGCGTGGCCGAAACCTTCATGGTGCTGGGTGTGGTCTATTTCATCGTGATGATGATTGGTGCGATGTTGGTGCGTGTACCTGCCGAGGGCTGGAAGCCTGAAGGCTGGACCCCGCCAGTTGTGCAAAACGCCATGATCACCACGCAGAACGTCCATATCGACGACGCGATGAAAACCCCGCAGTTCTGGCTGCTTTGGGGCGTGCTTTGCCTCAACGTGACCGCGGGTATCGGCGTGCTTGGCCAAGCCTCGGCAATGAGCCAAGAGATGTTCCCAGGCCGGATCACCCCAGCCTCTGCTGCGGGCTTTGTTGGCCTGTTGTCGATCTTTAACATGCTGGGTCGCTTCTTCTGGGCATCTACATCTGACTATATCGGCCGCAAAGCCACCTATATGTGCTTCTTTGCACTGGGCATCGTGCTTTACGCGATCGTGCCATGGTCGGGTCAGACCGGCAGCATCTTCTTCTTCGTTGCCTTCTATGCGGTGATCTTGTCGATGTACGGCGGCGGTTTCTCGACCATCCCAGCCTATCTGCGCGATGTGTTTGGCACCCGCTATGTTGGCGCAATCCACGGCCGTTTGCTGACCGCTTGGTCGGTGGCTGGCGTGCTGGGTCCGGTTCTGGTGAACTATATCCGCCAGTATCAGATCGACAGCGGCGTGGCCAAAGCCGATGCCTATACCGTGACCATGTATATCATGGCAGGTCTGCTGGCCGTTGGTTTTGTGCTGAACCTGATGATGAAACCCGTCGACGCCCGTTTCCACATGACCGGCGAGAAGTAGGAGCTTTGAATGTCTAACGAAACCAAAACCACGACGCTTCAACTTGTGCTGGCTTGGAGCTTGGTCGGCGCGCCGCTGATCTGGGGCTTTCTAAAAACCATGGGCAACGCGATGGCGCTGTTCCAGTAAACTCCGCGTAAAACAACAGAAACCCCGTCCTTTTGGGCGGGGTTTTTCTATGGCCTAACCACAGCTCAGATCAATCAGCCGCGTCGGCCACAAGGTAAAGGCCGCGCCATCCTTGCCACGGCAGGTCAAGATCGGGCGGTTATAGCCGTTGTTGTGAAACAGGCATTCAAAGCCCACCGGCCCCTGCGCCCCTGTCATCAGAGTGTTGATCTCAAACGCCGGGCCAAAGCCCATCTGCAAGGGCGCGCCCTGACAGGCACGGATCGCCACGCCCTGCCCCAAGGGCAGAATGCTGACCCGATCGTTCAGCAAGCGCTGCGCGCCATCGCGCCCGACACGCTCATAGATACCTGTGAAATAAGGCGGCCCCGGCGTGCCCGGCTTGGCTTCGACGCTGGGGGCGGCGCTGGAGGCGGCCAGCAGCAAAACCGCCAGCCACCACAGCTTCATTTGCCCAAGGCCTTGTCCAACTCTGGGCGAAAGCGTTGCTCGTAATCGCTGCCGACCATTGGGCCGATGAACTTATAGGCGATGCTGCCGTCGCCGCGCAGAATAAAGGTCTCGGGCGGGGCGGTGACACCCCAATCAAGCCGCGTCTTGCCCTTGGGATCAAAGGCGATGGCGGCAAAGGGATTGCCGTCTTCTTGCAAAAACGCCGCCGCCTTGCCGGCATCATCCATCATATTGACGCCAATGATGCGAATGCCCTCGGCTTGCAGCTTCAGCAAGGTCGGGTTCTCGGCACGGCAAGGCGGGCACCAGCTGGCCCAAAAGTTCACCAAAACCACATCGCCGCGCCGCAGATCGGCATCGGTGACACCGGCAAAGCCTGCAAGCACGCCCGCGCTTAGGCTGGGGGCCTGTTTGTCCAAGAACACCGATGGAATGTCTTCGGGGTTCTGCCGCTGCATGCCGACATAAAACACCACCGCAAGGCCCAGAAACAGCGCAGGCGGCAAGAACATCAACCACTTACCCATTGCTCTTCTCCTGCCGCGCTTCCACCTCGGCCAAGGCGCGCTTGACCGCCGCCCCGCGCCAAAGTGACCAAGCCACCAGCGCCAGCAGAATAACCACCGAAGCCGCATAAGACCCGATCACCGCGCCTGCGTATTTCCCAAGTTCCGGCATCATGCCAAACGCTCCCTTGCCAGCAGCGCCGAAAGCCTGCGCGCGCGAATTTCCGTCCGTGTCCGCAGCAAGACCAGCGTCACAAACAACAGCACAAACCCCGCGATACAGACCAGCAGCGGCAGCCAATAAACATCCGAGACATGCTCGGTCTTATCCATCGACAGGCTGGCGCCCTGATGCAGACCTTGGTTCCAAAACAACACCGCATAGCGGCTGAGAAAAGCAAAGACCGACCCCACGATGCACAGCACACTGGTCAAATCGGCGGCGGTGTCTTTATCCTCGACCGCCTCCCACAGCGCCAGATAGCCCAGATAGAACAGCGCCAGAATAAGGAAAGACGTCAGCCGCGGATCCCAAGCCCACCAGGTGCCCCACATCGGCTCGCCCCAGATCGCCCCTGTCACCAGCCCGATCACGGTAAAGGTCAGACCCACCGGCGCCGCCGCCTTGGCACTCAGAGCGCTGACATGATGCCGCCTGATCAGCCAGATCAGACTGGTCACCAGCATCATCATCCAAGCCGAAATCGCCATCATCGCGGCGGGCACATGCAGATAGATGATCTTGACGGTCGAGCCGAATTTATCGGCGTCGGGGGTGAAAAAGAACCCCCAGATCAGCCCCACCACCAGGCAAAGCAAGGCCAGCCCCGTCACCCAAGGCAGCAAGACCCCCGAGGTTTGCATGAAGCGTTTCGGATTGGCATATTCCCAGATCGACATTCCTACCCCTATCGTAAATTCACGCGGATCGCTGCCGCCGCCGCAAAGGGCAACAGCGCCAAAGATCCCGCCGTAATCGCCGCCAGCAGCGCCAAGGGTGTTGCTACCGCCAAACCCTGCGCGCCGCGCTTCACAACTTCGGCACCAAAAATCAGCGTCGGCATGTAAAGCGGCAGCACCAAAAGGCTCATCAACAGCCCGCCGCGTTTCAACCCCACCGTCAGCGCCGCACCAAAGCTGCCGATCACCGACAGCGCTGGCGTGCCCAAAGCAAGACTTGCCAGCAGCCAGACATAGCCCTCGGGCGCCAAATTCAACAAAAGCCCAAGGATGGGCGAGACCACAACCAAAGGCAGCCCTGTCACCAGCCAATGCGCCGCAGATTTCACCGCCACCACGCCTTCCAGCGGCATCGGCGAGGTCGCCAGCAGATCCAGCGATCCATCCTCGAAATCCAGCGCAAAAATCCGGTCCAGCGACAACAGGCACGACAGCAGCGCGCCCACCCATAAGATCCCCGGCGCAATCCGCCCCAGCACCGCCTGCTCTGGCCCCACGCCCAAAGGCACGATCACCGCCACCAGCAGGAAAAACGCAAGCCCCAGCCCAAAGCCGCCGCCTGCCCGCATCGCAAGCCGCATGTCACGGATCAACAGCGCCTTCATTCAAATGCCTCATCAAAAGCGCCAATGCGCCCGCCCATCTGCGGCGCGCGCGCCTTATAGGGGGTCAGATCCAGCACCTCGGCCTCTAGCCCCAGATCAATATGGGTGGCAATCAGCGCCGATCCGCCCTTGGCCAGATGCCCGCGCAAAACGCCGGCAAAAAGCGCCACCGATGCGGTATCAAGCGAGACCGTCGGCTCGTCCATCACCCAGATCGGACGACCTGTCACCAAAAGCCGTGCCAACCCCAGCCGCCGCTTTTGCCCCGCCGACAGATTGGCCGCGCGCCGATCGGCCAAGGCTTGCAAATTCATCGCCGCCAAAGCGCTGTCGACATCGCCGCCGCCATAAGCACTGGCCCAAAAGGCAAGGTTCTCGCGCACGCTTAACACGGTTTTGATCCCGTCGGCATGGGCGGCATAGGCCACAGCTTCGGGGCCGACCTCGACCGTGCCTGCCAGCGCAGGTTGCAGCCCCGCCAGCGTGCGCAGCAAGGTGGTCTTGCCAATGCCATTGGGCCCGCGCAGCACCAAAGCCGCACCGGGGGCCAGCGCAAAGCTTACCCCCTCCAGCACCGCAATTCCGGCGCGCGCAACTGTCAGATCCTGAACCCGCATTTCCATCCCTCACCCCTACCGCAGCCTGCGCCTTCGCGAAAGGGGGCGCGACAACGCGTCTTAGGGAACCGGCAGCACCGCCGCCGCGATCCGCCGCCCCTCGCCCAGCAGCACGTTATAGGTGCGGCAGGCGGCAGGCGTGTTCATCGGCTCGACCCCGATGCCCGCCTCTTCCAAGGCGAGGCGAAAGCCGCGCGGAATCACCGAAACCTCGGGGCCCAAGCCCACCAGCAGCACATCAATCTTGCCCGCAAGCGACAAGGGCGCGGCCATATCCAGCAAGCCGCCCCAAGCGCCCGCATCCCATGGCGTAATCAGCGACGCCCCGCGCAGCACATGGGTGCCGACGCGGAAAAACCCCGGCCCATAGCTTTCAATCGCCAGCGCCGAGCCATAGGTGATTTCGGTCAAGCGCATCAGATCACGCGTCGATATTGGCGAATTCATGGTCAGACGGGCGACCATTCTTCGGCTTATCGCTGCGATCCAAACCGATCATCAGCACGATGTTCTTGGCGACATAGACCGAAGAATAGGTGCCCAAAACGACGCCGATAAAGATTGCAAAGGAAAATCCACGGATCACATCGCCGCCAAACACCAGCATCGCCCCCACCGCAATCAGCGTGGTCAGCGATGTCATCAGCGTCCGGCTTAGGGTCTCGTTGACCGAAAGGTTCATCACCTCTTTCAACGGCATGGTTTTGTATTTGATCAGGTTTTCGCGCAGACGGTCAAAGACCACCACGGTATCGTTGATCGAATAGCCCAAGATCGTCAGCAGCGCCGCGATGATCGTCAGATCGAATTTAATCTGGAACAGCGCGAAAATCCCGACCGTGATGAAAACATCATGCAGCAGCGCCAGCACAGCACCCAAGGCAAACTGCCATTCAAAGCGCATCCAGATGTAAAGCATGATCAAGATCGAAGTCGTGGCCACCGCAAGCACCGAGGTTTTCACCAATTCGCCCGAAACCTTTGGCCCCACGGTTTCCACCGATGGAAACTTGATCGCCGGATCCAAAGCGGTCAGCGCCGCCTGAACCGCGCCTACGGCCTCTTCGCCGACCGCTTGCTCGGCATCGGCAGAAGACACCCGCACTTGCGCCACATGCTGATCGGCGCGGAAGGTTGGATCAAACACTTCGGTAATGACGACATCGCCAATCGCCAAGCCGTCAAGCGCCTTGCGATAGGCGCCGACATCAACCGCTTGGGTCGACTCCGTGCGGATCGTGGTGCCGCCTTTGAAATCAATGCCGAAATTCAGCCCATACATGCCCCAAAACACAAAGGCCGCAACCATAAGCGCCATCGAGCCGCCAAAGGTCAGCCATTGGATTTTGAAAAAGTCGATATTGGTTTTTTCGGGTGCAAGCCGCAAACGCCAAGCCATGAGGTCTCTCCTTACACCACAATCGTTTTTGGCTTACGCCAGTTGAACCAGAATTCGACCAAGAACCGCGTCACAAAGATCGCGCTGAACACCGAGGTGATAATGCCGATCCCCAGCGTGACGGCAAAGCCGCGCACGGGGCCAGCCCCAAGGAAGAACAGCACGCCCGCCGTGATGAGCGTGGTCAAGTTGGCGTCGATAATCGCACTCATCGCCCGCTCGTAGCCAATCTCGATGGCGCGCGCCGGGCTTTTCTGGATGCGCAGCTCTTCGCGAATACGCTCGAACACCAGAACATTGGCATCCACCGCCATGCCGATGGTCAGCACGATTCCGCCGATGCCGGGCAGCGTCAGGGTGCCGCCAATGCTGGCCAAAACCCCAAAGATCAGCGCCATGTTGACGACAAGCGCGATATTGGCAAAGACCCCGAACAACCCGTAGCAGGCGATCATAAACAGACCCACCGCCACAATGCCGATCACCGCAGCCTTTTTGCCCGCGTCGATGCTGTCTTGCCCCAATTCAGGGCCAACCGTGCGCTCTTCCAGGAAATTCATTTTCGCAGGCAAAGCCCCTGCCCGCAGCAAAACCGCCAGATTGGTCGATTCTTCCAAGCTAAAGTTGCCGGTGATGATGCCAGAGCCGCCGGTGATCGCCTGATTGATCCGCGGTGCGGAAATCACCGCGCCATCCAGCACAATCGCAAAAGGCTCGTTCACATGCGCGCCGGTGTATTCGCCAAACTTGCGCGCGCCCGAGACGTTGAACTTAAAGCTCACCGCAGGCTGGCCGTTTTGGTCAAACGATGGCTGCGCGTCGGTCAGCTCTTCACCGCTGACAACGGCCTCGTCCGAGATGATATAGTAAAGCCCCTCTTGGTCCGCCGCAGGCAGCAGCGAATTGCGCGGGCCGGGGTCGGCTGCGGCATTGGTGGTTTGCTGCACCACGGGGTTAAAGGTCAGCTTGGCCGTGGTGCCGATCAGCGCTTTGAGTTCTTGCGCCGAACCAATGCCGGGCACTTCGATCAAGATCCGGTCAGTGCCTTGGCGCTGAATTGTAGGCTCGCGGGTGCCGGCCGCATCAATCCGGCGGCGCACGATTTCAAGGCTTTGCTGCATGGTGCGGTTGTCTGTCGCCACCCGCTCGGGCTCGGACAGCTGCACCACAACCTCCGCCCCCTCGGCCGTGACCACGATGTCGTCTTGACCCACACCTGTCAAACTGGCGACCGGCGTTGCCAAAGTCGCCACCTTGGCAACCGCCACCGAAATCTGATCGGCATTGGCAATCTGCACCCGCAGCACACCAGGTGCCGAAGGCATCCGTCGCACCGCCCCGACCTGATCGCGCAGATCCCGCAAAGCGTCGCGCACCTGTGGCCACATCGCATCAATGCGCTGGCTATAGACGTCAGCCACCTGCACTTCGGCCAGCAAATGCGCACCGCCGCGCAGATCAAGCCCCAGATTGACCAAGGCCGAAGGCAATGCCTGCGGCCATTGCGCCAAAGCCGCGCTTTGGTCCGATGTTGCCACCCCGCCCGCCGCTGCAATCGCAGTGGCCGCGTCATTATGCTGTTCAACTTTGGAATAGAACAGGTTCGGAAGCGAAGCCGCCAAGCCCCAAGCACAAAGGGCAAGGATCAAAAGGCGCTTCCACAGCGGCGTGTACAACATCGGAAATCCGTTCAGGCAGCGTTAGCGGGTTCGGTTTTATTCATCACTTGCACGATGGTCTGCTTCAGCACTTTGACCTTCACGCCATCGGCAATTTCGACTTCCAGCACGCCGTCGTCATTGACCTTGCTGACTTTGCCAAGGATGCCACCTTGGGTCAAAACCTGATCGCCGCGACGCAACGCATCGACCATGGCCTTGGCTTCTTTCATCTTTTTCTGCTGCGGACGGATCATCAGGAAATACATGATCGCAAAGACCACGGGCAAAATCAGCAACTGGCCAAAAGCCGAGCCACCAGCAGCGCCACCGGCGGCCTGAGCGAAAGCGGGGGATACGAACATAGGCGTCCTCTCTGTCATCTTTGGGGAAAAACCCCTGTTTTCTCGGGCCGCACCCTAGACGCGCGCGCGGCGATAGGCAAGGCAGACAAGCCTTGGACCCCATCTAAGCAATGTTGCGGCAAATGCCAGAGCAAAGCGCCGCAACCCTTCCCCTTTGGTGTCAAATCGGGCATAGACAGGACCAAATCCTTGCCAAAGAGGCTGACATGCACGACATCCGCGCCATCCGTGAAAACCCTGCCGCTTTTGAGACAGCCCTGAACCGCCGGGGGCTGATTGGGCTGACAGATCAAATTCTTGGCATCGACGAATCCCGCCGCGCCAAGATTTTGGCCTCGGAAACCGCGCAGGCCGCGCAAAACGCCGCCTCGAAAGAGGCAGGCGCCGCGAAAGCCCGCGGCGATGACGCCGAATTCACCCGCCTGCGCGACTTTGTCACCAAGCAAAAGGCCGAGATTGCCGCCATGGCCGCCGAGGCCGCCGAACTGGACAGCGCGTTGCGCGATCTGCTGATGGGCATTGCCAATCTGCCGCTGGACGAGGTGCCCGATGGCGCGGATGAAGATGACAATGTCGAGATTCGCCGCTGGGGCAATCCGCGCGGCTTTGACTTTACGCCTGTCGAGCATTTCGAAATTGCCGGCATCAAGCCCGGCATGGATTTCGAAACCGCCGCCAAACTGTCGGGCGCGCGCTTTGTGGTGCTGAAAGGTGCCGTCACCCGGCTGCACCGCGCTTTGGCGCAATTCATGCTTGATACCCATATCGACCAACACGGGCTGACCGAGATGTGGACGCCGGTTCTGGTCAAGGACGAGGCGATGTTTGGCACCGGCAACCTGCCGAAATTCGCCGATGACGCCTATCAGACCACCAATGGCTGGTGGCTGATCCCGACATCAGAAGTGACGCTGACCAATACCGTGGCGGGCGATGTGCTGGACGAAACCGCCCTGCCCATTCGGATGACCGCGCATAGCCAGTGCTTTCGCTCGGAGGCGGGTTCGGCGGGCAAAGACACCTCGGGGATGCTGCGCCAGCACCAGTTTGAAAAGGTCGAGATGGTCACCATCTGCACGCCTGACACAGCGCTTGGCGAACATGACCGCATGACGAAATGCGCCGAAGCCATTCTGGAAGCGTTGGAAATCCCCTATCGCACCATTGTGCTTTGCACCGGTGACATGGGCTTTGGTTCGCAAAAGACCCATGACATCGAGGCTTGGTTGCCGGGGCAAAACCGCTACCGCGAGATCTCCTCGGTCTCGACCTGCGGCCAGTTCCAAGCCCGCCGGATGAACGCCCGCTTTAAGGCAGCAGGTGGCAAGCCCGAGTTTGTGGCCACGCTGAACGGATCGGGGCTGGCGATTGGGCGCTGTCTGATTGCGGTGGTCGAGAATGGTCAGAACGCCGATGGCTCGGTGGATCTGCCCGCGGTGCTGCACCGCTATTTGGGCGGCAAGACCCGGATCAGTGCCGCTGGCGATTTGGAATAACGCCGTGGCGCAGTCTGACTTTGACCGCCGCTATGCCGCAGCCCAGGCCGAGATGGCCAAGGCTGGGGTAAAGCCGGGCAGCGCCAACCCGCCCTTGCTGTGGCTTGCGGCGCTTTTGGGCCTGCGGATCCGGCCAGTGCCCTATCAGGGGGTTTTGGCCAGCATTCTCAGCTTTGGTCTGTTTTTTGCACTGGTCTGGGGCGGCATTATGTATCTTTGGGTGTGGCGCGGTCAAGCGATGCCAGTTTTGCTGGTGGTTAATCTTGCGGTGCTTGCCGGCCTGATTTTTGGCAGCTTGATGACGGCGCTGACACGGTTTCAAAACCGCGGCAAACCTCTGAGCCGCTGGCAAGATCTGTAGCCAGCGCGGCTGAGATCGGCCGTAGAATTGGATATTTGAACCAAGATGAAAGAACGCCGCAGAGAGTATCTGCGGCGTTGTTTTATTGTCCGGTGTTCTTTTCTTTGTGTTTGCGCAGGCGGCTTGGGGTGTGGAACTTGGGGTTGCGGAAGGGGTTTTTGTCGCCCTGGCCGCGGAAGGTCACCCGAATGGGCGTGCCCGGCATATCGAAATGCTCGCGCAGGCCGTTGACCAGATAGCGTTTGTAGCTTTCGGCCATCTCGTCGGGGTGGCTGCACATCACGATATAGCCCGGT
This sequence comes from Cypionkella sp., assembly GCF_036782355.1. Lineage (NCBI taxonomy): Bacteria > Pseudomonadati > Pseudomonadota > Alphaproteobacteria > Rhodobacterales > Paracoccaceae > Cypionkella > Cypionkella sp. The sequence goes on along the minus strand of NZ_DAIPZF010000002.1, from coordinate 52,386 downwards.
GGGCGCTGTTTGACCTGGGTCATGTAGCGCAGCTTGATGCGCTTGCCGCCCGGTGCCGGTGGCGGGTGCGATTCGACCATGGCCCCCAGCCAAGTGTTCAGGCGCGCGGTGGGGATGCGGCGGTTCCAGACCGCATGGGCCTTGAGGATCGCCTCGTGCAGACGGTCAAGGCCGCGGCCGGTTTTGCCCGAGACCGTGATCATCGGCGCGCCGCGCAACTGTGGCAGCAGGCGGGTGAACATCTCTTTCAGCTCGGCCAGCTTTTCCTGCTTTTCGTCTTCCAGATCCCATTTGTTGACCGCTACCACCACGGCGCGGCCTTCGGTTTCTGCGAAATCGGCGATGCGCAGGTCTTGCACCTCGAAGGGGATATCGACATCGAGCAGCACCACCACCACCTCGGCAAAGCGCACCGCGCGGATGCCGTCAGAGACCGAGAGCTTTTCCAGTTTTTCGTTGATACGGGCGCGTTTGCGCATGCCTGCGGTATCGAAAATCTTGATCGGCGTGCCCAGCCAATCGGCGCGCACCGAGATCGCATCGCGGGTGATGCCAGCCTCGGGGCCGGTCAGCAGGCGGTCAAAGCCGAGGATCTTATTGATCAGCGTTGATTTGCCGGCATTGGGGCGGCCGATCACCGCGATTTGCAGCGGCTTTTTCGCGGTGGGGCGGAAGCTTTCTTCGTCTTGTTCAAGCTCGGCCTCTTCCTCGGTCAGATCGACGTCGATCTCGGGGGTGTTTTCGGCCTCGCGCTCGGCGAACTCGCCCTCGAGCGGTTTGAGCAGGCGGTAAAGATCATCCATGCCCTCGCCATGTTCGGCAGAGATCCGCAGCGGCTCGCCCAGACCCAAAGACCAGCCTTCAAGCGCGCCCGCGTCGCCGGCTTTGCCTTCGGCCTTGTTCACCGCCAAAATAACCCGCGCGCCTTTTTTGCGCAGGATATCGGCGAAGGTCTCGTCCGAAGGGGTGACCCCGACACGGCCGTCGATCACAAACAGGCTGACATCGGCCATATCGACGGCGCGTTCGGTCAAGCGCCGCATCCGGCCTTGCAAGCTGTCATCGGTGATTTCTTCCAGACCGGCGGTGTCGATCACGGTAAAGCGCATGTCGAACAGCTTGGCATCGCCCTCGCGCAGATCGCGCGTCACGCCGGGCTGGTCATCGACCAACGCCAGTTTGCGCCCGACAAGGCGGTTGAAGAGCGTCGATTTGCCCACATTGGGGCGGCCGACGATGGCAAGGGTAAAGCTCATTGCATGGGTCCAGACATAAGAAGCGCTCTCCTTACACGGCCCAAGCGCTAACGGAAAGCGTGAAGTTGCCCATTGCCACCAACAACGAACAGCATCCCGCCGGCAAGTGCGGGTGCCGAGGCAGCGCCGCCCGGAATGTCGACACTGCTGACCACTGCGCCAGAGGCCGGATCAAACAGCCGCAACTGCCCGTCAGAGGAGACGACAGCGATATGCCCACCTGCCAGCACGGGGCCGTAATGGGCATAGATGCGCTTGAGCTTTTTGGGTTTGTCTTTGACGAAATAGGGCATCTCGCTGGCCCAGATCAGATCGCCGCTGGCCGCATCAAGCCGCACCAGACGCGCGTCATCGCTGACCACAAAGACCGAGCCTGCCACCACCAAGGGCGGGTTCAGTGCGCCTTCGGTGGCGAGCCATTTGCGCGTGCCAGTGGCAGCATCTGCGGCAATGGTACGACCTGCGGCGGTACCTGCATAGATCACACCACCGATGACCACCGGATCGCCGGTGACATCGCCAAGCGCTGCATAGGCGCGGCCCAGCCTTTGGCCTGCAACCGCGGCAATCCATTTTGCACTGCCCGTTTTGGCGTCAACCGCTTTGATCTCGCCGCTTGCGAAGGGCAGGATCACATCGCCGCCTGAAATCGCGGGTGAAGCCGAGCCGATCATCCCCGCCGAGAGCCCCGTGCCCTCAACGCTCCACAAGATCCGGCCAGTGTCGACCGAAACCGCCAAAGCGCCGCCATCTGCGCCCATGGCGTAAACGGTGCTGCCCGAAACCGTTGGCGCGCCGCTGGTGGGGGCAGCAAAGGCCTGCCGCCACAAGATCGCGCCAGAGCTTGCGTTCAGCGCCACCAATTCGCCTGCGCCTGTGGTGGCAAACAGCCTTGTACCCTCGACAGCAAGACCACCGCCGGTGACAGCCTTCCCACCGCGCGCGGCCGCAAGATCGGCTTGCCAAAGCACCGCACCCGCCATCGACACAGCCGAGACCTTGCCACCCGCATCCATCACAAACACCTGCCCGCCGGACACCACCGGCGAGGCCGTGATCCTTGCGCGCTGCGTATTTCCCGCACCGATGCTGACACTCCAGATCTTTTGCGGCACCACAGACAGCTGGCCATTGCCCGCCGTATGCTGGGTCGAGCCGCCGCGATGGGTCCAATCGGCAAAGCTGCGCGCCGCAGGCACAGCAATCGGCACCGCGCGATTTTCGACGCCAGCGGGAGCGGTTGGTGCGGGCTGGCCCTCGACCACAAGCGAGGCTTGCAGCGGCGTGCGCAGATCAAAGCGTTCGCCTTGCAAGATCACATCGCGCTCGCAGGCACTCAGCCCAAGACAAAGCACAATTGCCGAAACTCCGATTTTTGCACCTGTCATAGTCTCAGCCCCCAGAAAAACCCATTAACCTGTCGATCAGCCTGCGGCTGCGGCCTTGGCCTCGGGCGGCGTGCCCCCCAAAGCCGTGATCATCTGCGCCGCACGCGTGCGCAGACTGCTGGGCGCATCCTGATCTTGCATCAGATCGCCAAAGGCTGTGATGGCCGCGTCGGTCTTGCCTTCTTCGACAAGCAGATAGGCAAGCTGCTCATTGGCAAGGGTGCGAAAGGCGCGACCGGGCACGGCCAAATCTTGCAAGACCACACGGCGCTCGGCCAGCGGCTGATCTGCCCCTGCCAGCATCACAGCGCGCAGGCTGGCCAGATCGCGGTAAAGCTGCGGCTGGCTGGCATCGGCGGCAAGTGCCTGCAAATCGGCCAAGGCTTTGGGCTTATCGCTTTGCGCCGCTGCCAGCAGCGCCTTGGGGGCTACTTGGCCGCCATCACTTGCCAAAGCGGTCAGGGCCGTGGCGCGCTCTGCCGGTGTCGGCTGGGCAAGGGCTGCCTCCAGCGCATCGCCAAAGCTTTGCGCCCGCGCGGCCGTCTGCGCCTTGCTCCATTCGTTATAGGCGGTGCCGCCGACAATCGCCACAACGGCCAAAGCGCCGATCCAGCCATATTTGCGAAACATCGCAAACAGCTTGTCGCGACGGACTTCTTCGGTGACTTCGTCGATAAAACTATCGGGATTGCTCACGCCTGCGTCTCCTTTGCAGCGCGGCCAAAACCGCGCCTTTACCCTTTGGCTTCAGTCTTACACGCGAAGCCTGCAACTTGCCAAGCCCCGCGCCAAGAAACCGCGTGGCTTTAGGCTGCGGCTTGCTCTTCTTCCTCGGCGGTTTGGCGCGCCCACATCGCGGCATATTTGCCTTCGCGCGCCAAAAGCTCTTCATGCGTGCCGCGCTCGCTGACTTCGCCGGCCTCTAGCACCAAGATCATATCGGCATCGGCAATCGTCGACAGCCTATGCGCAATGGTGATGACCGAGCGCCCCTCGCCCATCGCAAGCAAGCTTTCCTGAATGCTCTGCTCGGTCTGGGTGTCCAGCGCGCTTGTCGCCTCGTCCAACACCAAGATCGGCGGGTTCTTCAGCAAGGTGCGCGCAATGCCCACCCGCTGCTTTTCGCCGCCCGACAGCTTCAGCCCGCGCTCGCCAACCGAGGTTTGATAGCCCTCGGGCAAAGACATCACAAAATCATGGATCTTGGCGGCTTTGGCTGCGGCAATGATATCGGCCTCGGATGCCCCCGCACGGCCATAGGCGATGTTGTAATGGATGGTGTCGTTGAACAAAACCGTGTCCTGCGGCACCACCCCGATCAGCCCGTGCAGGCTGGTTTGGGTGACATCGCGCAGATCTTGGCCGTCGATTTTGATCGCACCACCAGTGACATCATAAAACCGGAACAACAGCCGCCCAATCGTCGATTTGCCCGAGCCCGAAGGCCCGACCAAGGCAATGCGCTGCCCCGGTTCCACCCGAAAGCTGACGCCCTTCAGGATCGGGCGCGAGGGGTCGTAATCAAAGCGCACGTTGTCAAATTCAACCAAGCCGCCCGTGACCACCAAAGCCGGCGCATCGGGTTTGTCTTTCACCTCGGCAGGTTGTTCCAGCAGATGAAACATCGCCGCCATATCCACTAATGCCTGCCGGATTTCGCGGTAAACCGTGCCCAGAAAGTTCAGCGGCATGGTGATTTGAATCATATAGGCGTTGACCATAACGAAATCGCCCACGGTCAAGCTGCCAGCCCGCACGCCCATCGCCGACATCACCATGACAGCAATCAAACCGCAGGTGATCAGGAAAGATTGGCCCGCGTTCAGCACCGACAGGCTTTGCCCGGTGCGCACGGCCAGAACCTCATAGGCGGCCATGGCTTTGTCATAACGCTCGGCCTCACGGGCCTCGGCGTTGAAATATTTGACGGTTTCAAAGTTCAAAAGACTGTCGATGGCCTTTTGATTGGCATCGGTGTCTTGGTCGTTCATCTGCCGACGGATCTGCACCCGCCATTCGGTGACCTTGAAAGTATAGGTGACATAGATCGTGATCGTGGTGACCACGACCACCATATATTGCCAACCAAAATACAGCGCAAAGATGATCGAGACCAGCGACAGTTCCAAAATCAAAGGCCCAATCGACAGCAGCATAAAGCGCAGCAAGAAATCGACGCCCTTGACCCCGCGCTCGATCACACGGCTTAGACCGCCGGTCTTGCGGGTGATGTGATAGCGCATCGACAGGCGGTGAATATGGGTAAAGGTTTCCAGCGCCAGCTTGCGCAGCGCGCGTTGCCCCACCCGCACAAAGACCACATCGCGCAGCTCGCCCATCGCCACCGAGCCAAAGCGCGCAAGCCCGTAAGCCACGGTCAATCCAACCGCCCCCATGCCCAGAATCGTCGCCTCGGACGGAGTTTTGCCGACCAAGACATCGACCGCCTGCTTATAGATAAACGGCATGGTGATCGCCACCAGCTTGGCCAAAAGCAAAAACACCAAGGCCGCGACGACGCGGCGCTTTACCCAAGTTTCGCCCTCGGGCCAAAGATAGGGCGCCACGCGCCGCATGGTCTGAAACCCCGAGCCATGCTCTTCGCCCTTGTCGCTTGACAGGGCCCCTGTTGTCACCTTGCGCATCGTTCTTCCTTCACCGCTTGGGGCCTGCCCCTGTGCTTGCAGCCGATCTAAGCGCTTAAACCGGACAGTTCAATCCAGCTTGAACAGGGCTTTGGCAAAAGCGGGCCTTGGGACGAAAGAGGCCACCCCGAAGGATGGCCTCTGGCTGTTGTGCAAAACTTGTCACGAAACCCGCGCGTCAGGGCAGCGTCGGGATAGTGAACACCTGCCCTGGATAGATCAGATCAGGGTTTTTGATGCGGTCTTTGTTGGCGTTAAACACCTGCACATACATCACGCCATCGCCAAACTCCTGCTTGGCAATGCCCCAAAGCGTAAAGCCGGGCTGCACGGTGATGGTAACGCTTGGCGTTGTGGTGACGGGGGTTTCGGCTGTGGGCGCAGCTGGTGCGGCGGCGGCAACCGACGTAGCCTCTGCCACCGCGGGCTGCTCGGCGGCGGCGACAGGCGCCTGCACCTCGGTCACCGCAGCTGCGGGTGCGGGTGCGGGTGTGGCAGGGGCAATCGCCGCGGATTCTGTCGCCGCAGAAGCCGGTTCTGCGGATGCGGGCGCGGCAGAGGCAACCGCTGCCGGTTCAGCCAAGGCCGCGACCTCGGAACTGGGCTCGGGCGCAGCTGCGGCTGCAACGGCGGCCAAAGCCTCAAGCGTTTCGCGCTTGAATGGCGTTTCAAAGCGCGCGGTGACCTTGCCATCTGCGCCCAATTGATCGACGCGCAGCGTATAGACCCCCGCTGCCACATCGGTCAGCACCGCCTGCCAGCTTGCATCTGCACCCACCGCCGTCTCGGCCACGACGGCCTGATCCAAATACACTCGCAAGCCACTGCCCGCCGCGCCGGTGCCGCCCAACTGTACCGCGCCATCTGCGCCATAGGTGATGGTGTCAAGCGTGACCCCGCCGACAGCTGCGGGCTCGGCTGAGGCTGAGGCTGAGGCTGAGGGTTGCACCACCTTGACGCCCTCGGGCGCAATCAACAAAGCGGCGGGAGCCTGCGCTGCCAAGGGTTCGGCCGCATCGGTGACAGGCGCCTCCGCCGTGGCCACCAAAGCCTCGGGGGCGGCAAAGGGCGCGATCACCAGCTCGACCTCACGCGTGACGCCCTCTGAAGTCTTGGCCACCACCCGCATAACCCGTGGCTCTGGCGCAGGTGCAATGTCAAACAGGCCAACAAAATTGCCGCTGGCATCGGCTGTCGTCACCGCCAGCGCCGCCTCGGCCATTAAAAAGCTGATCTCATCGCCCGCAGCCGCCATGCCCGCGATGGTGGTCGCCCCATCCGCCGCAACGCGCACCAAGTCGATCTTAAGCGCTGCCGGTTCAACGGCGGCCACAACGGCGGCCTCGGGGACCGCAGCCGCAACCGGTGCCTCGGCGACCGCAGCCGCAGTCTCGGGGGCCGCAGGCACAGCCGCGACGTCTGGCGCGGGCGCAAGCGCCGGGGACTCTGGGGCTGCGCCAAATCCGAAATAGACAGCAATCGCCACAAGCACCGCAACACCAACACCAACACCACCCCGCGCCTGCGCGCCCATCTTCGACCAAGCCGTCATCACATTCCCCTGATTTCGCGGGGCCTGTTCCGACCCCTGCTTTCCTTAGCCTAAGAACCCCGATATCACAGCGCAACGCAACCTTATTCAGAAGGATATGCCCATGCAGGCCGCCCAAAAATCAATCTGTGTCTTCTGCGGCGCGCGCGCAGGCACCCTGCCCGCCTATACGCAGGCCGCCCAAGCCATGGGAAAGGCGGTGGCGGACAGCGGCTGGCGGCTGGTCTACGGCGCGGGCGATGTTGGGTTGATGGGCGAAGTTGCGCGCGCGGCGATGGCCGCAGGCGCGCCCTGTCTTGGGGTAATTCCAACCCATCTGATGGCGCTAGAGGTTGGCAAACGCGATCTGACGCAGTTCATCATCACCGAAAACATGCACGAGCGCAAAAAGGTCATGTTCATGAACTCGGACGCCATCGTGGTGCTGCCGGGCGGCGCCGGCAGTCTGGACGAGTTTTTCGAGGTGCTGACCTGGGCGCAGCTGGGCCTGCACAGCAAACCGATTTTTCTTTTGAACACAGAGGACTATTGGCAGCCCCTGCTTGTGCTAATGGATCACATCATAGCCCAAGGCTTTGCCTCGGCCAGCATGCGTGATCTGTTTGCCGTGGTGGACAGTGTCACGGCACTAACCCCTGCGCTGACCGCGGCTATGGCCTAACAAAAAGGCCTGCCAGATTGCTCTGACAGGCCCAATAAGTCTGACGTTCCGCGCTTACATGCGGGCCGCGACTGCTTCCCAATTGACCAGCTTGTCCAAAAAGTTCGACAGGTAAGCTGGGCGCTTGTTGCGGAAATCGATGTAGTAGGAATGCTCCCAAACATCGCAGCCCAGCAAGGCTTTTTGGCCAAAGCACACAGGATTGACGCCGTTTTCGGTCTTGGTGACCTTCAGGCTGCCGTCTTTGTCGACCACCAACCAAGCCCAGCCCGAACCGAACTGACCCGCACCGGCTGCGGCGAAATCTTCCTTGAACTTCGCAACCGAGCCGAAAGCCTCGACCAAAGCGGTCTCAAGCACGGTTGGCATCGCCTTGCCGGCAGGGCCCATCACTTCCCAAAACAGGTTGTGATTCCAATGCTGCGAAGCATTGTTGAAAATGCCGTTCTGCGCGACAGAGCCTGCCACATAGGTGCCAGCCACGATCTCTTCCAGCGATTTCGCTTCCCACTCGGTGCCAGCAATCAGCTTATTGCCGTTGTCGACATAGGCCTTGTGGTGCAGGTCGTGGTGAAATTCCAGCGTTTCGGCGGACATGCCAAGGCCAGCCAAAGCGTCATGCGCATAGGGCAGATCGGGAAGCGTAAAAGCCATCGGAGTATCTCCTGTTCAGATGTGATTTGGCGTCAATAACTGCGCATGGACGCCATTGGTCAAGGGCAGAAAGCGATATCTGCCCGTCATATATAAACCTATGCCGCATTTTCGCGCTTACAAGGGGCAGCTTAGTCCAGCTCGCTGCCCGCCATCGCCGAATGCGACAACAGCCCCATGACATAAGACGCCACCGAGCGGAAGCAGACCAGCGTATAGCCATCGTCCTGCGCCCAAAAAGCAGCCGCCACTTGCGCGGTGCGGGTGCGGCGCAGCTCTTTTGGCCCCAGCTTGGCGAAATCGACGGGAGCAAGTTTGGCGATGACCTGATCGGCCTTGCCGCCTTGCACGCGAAACACCGCCCGCGCGTCCGAGACCACAACCGCAAGATAATGCTCGCCTTTCAGCGCCTTATCAATCGCAGCCATCGCCGCGTCGGTTTGATCATAGGGCAGCACCAGCAGATATTCATCCGGGCTCATCCAAGCCGCAGCCTTATCGCCTGCAACCTCGATCTGGCGCTGCGCGGGCAGGCCAAGCCCGACCGCCGCCTTGACCGCCTTGGCCAGCCCCTTGACATCGGGCTTGGCGCGCAGAGTGATCATCCCCAAGGGGCCGATTTCCGAAATTTTGGCAAAGCCGTCAAAAGACGCATGGCCCAAAGCACTGACCGGATTAGACATTCGGCTTTTCTCCCTCTTTGTCATAAAACACCGGATCCACGACGCGCGCTTTCACCCGCCCGCCTGTCACCGTGTTGAACTCGACGATATCGCCGATCCGGTCCAAGCCGCCGTGGATCAAGCCCATGGCGATGCCCCGGTTCAAGGTTGGGCTGTGATAGGTCGAGGTGACGCGGCCTTGGGTGTTGCCCTGGCCATTGGCATTGCTGCCCGCCGCCACAATATAGCTGCCGTCTGGAACAACCGATCCGTCCAGCGTCTCAAAGCCCGCAAGTTTCCAGCGATCCGCACTGGCCAAGAACACCCGTTCCTGCCCGCGCTTGCCCAAGAAATCGGCCTTCTTTTTCGAAATCGCCCAGCCAAGGTTCAAATCTTGCGGAATAACCGTACCGTCGGTCTCGTCGCCGATCATGATAAAGCCCTTTTCGGCCCGCATGATGTGCAAAGCCTCGGTGCCATAAGGCATCGCGCCAAACTCGGCCCCCGCCTCATGCAGCTTGGCCCAAAACGCAGCGCCCATGCTGGCGGGAACCGCGATTTCATAGGACAGCTCGCCCGAAAAGCTGATCCGGTACACCCGTACAGGAAAGCCACCCAAGCTGCCGTCCGCCCAAACCATAAACGGCAACGCCTCTTTCGAGACATCCATCCCGCCCAGCTTTTCCAGCAGTTTGCGGGCATTGGGGCCAACAACCGCCACTTGCGCCAATTGCTCGGTGATATTGGCGGTATAGACCTTCCAATCCCACCATTCGCATTGCAGCCAATCTTCCATCCAAGCATGGATGCGATCTGCCCCGCCCGAGGTGGTGTGGCAAAGCCAGGTTTCCTCGTCAATCCGCGCCACAACACCGTCGTCTGACAAAAAGCCCTGCTCGTTGCACATCAGACCATAGCGGCATTTGCCCACTGGCAGCGTGCTCATCACGCCGGTGTAAAGCATATCCATAAAGCGGCCCGCATCGGGGCCTTTGACGATGATCTTACCAAGCGTCGAGGCATCCAAAAGCCCCAGCGCGGTGCGGGTGTTGTTGACCTCGCGGTGCACCGCCTGCTCGTGGTTTTCGCCAGCCCGCGGGAAGCAATAGGGCCTGCGCCACAGACCGACCGGCTCCATATAGGCGTGATTGGCCTCGTGCCAGGCATGCATCGGGGTTTTGCGCAAAGGCTGAAAGATCTCGCCGCGCGATTCCCCCGCCAAAGCGCCCAAAGTCACGGGCACATAGGGTGGGCGGAAGGTGGTGGTGCCAACGCGCGGAATCTCTTCATTCAAAGCCTCAGCAAGAACGGCCAGACCGTTGATATTGCTAAGCTTACCCTGATCTGTCGCCATGCCCAAAGTGGTATAGCGCTTGGTGTGTTCAACGCTTTCATAGCCTTCGCGCACCGCCAGTTGCACATCCGAGACTTTGACATCGTTCTGATAATCCAGCCACATCTTGGCCTTAAGCGCATGGCCCGCGCCCTGCGGCATGATCCAGACCGGCTCCATCGCCTGCTCGATCACCGCATCGGCGCTTGCGGCCTTGGCCTCGGCCTGCATGCCAACAGCGGCACAGGCCGCAGCCGCGCCGCGTGCGGCATCGGCCAAGGTTTCGGCAGTCGTCATAGCACCATTGGCAGCGCCCACCGCCACGACCATGGCAAGACCGTCTGCTCCGGTTGGCGGACGCATCACATCCGGGCGGAAGTGCTGATTGACCTTGTCCCAGACCAGCTTGCCGCCACAATGGCTCCACAAATGCACGACCGGAGACCAGCCGCCCGACATCGCCACGGCGTCACACAGAATCTCTTCCAGAACGGCGCCCTCGCCCGCCTGCGCGCAAAGCTGCACGCCGGTGACACGCTTGCCGCCCTTGACCTTGGCAATCGCGGTGCCCGTGGCCACCCGAATGCCCAAAGCGCGGGCTTTTTCCGCCAAAGCCCCAGAAACCGTGCTGCGCGCATCCACGATGCAGGGCACCACAAGACCGGCTTCCACCAAGGCAATCGCGGTGCGATACGCGTCGTCGTTATTGGTCACAACCACGGTGCGGTCGCCTGCCGAGACGGCAAAGTTCACCACAAACTCGCGCAAAGACCCCGCCAGCATCACGCCGGGAATATCATTGCCCGCAAAGGACAGCGGCCGTTCAATCGCCCCCGTCGCGGTGACGATTTGCGCCGCGCGAATGCGCCACAAGCGGTGCTTTGGCCGCCCGTCGCCGGGGGTATGGTCTGCGACCTTTTCATCGGCCAAGACATAGCCGTGGTCATAGACCCCGACACCGGCGCAGCGCAGCCGCAGGGTGACATTCTCCATCGCCTCGAGCGCGGCCACGGTGGCGTTGATCCACAGGTCTGCCGCAGCGCCTTCGATCTGGTCGCCATCAACAGGTGCGCGCCCGCCCCAATGCGGGGTTTGTTCCAGCACGATCACCCGCGCACCCGCCTGCCCAGCAATCAGCGCTGCCTGCAAACCGGCAATACCGCCGCCCACAACCAGCAGGTCGCAAAAGGCATAGGCCTGCTCGTAGCGGTCAGCGTCGCGCTGGGTTGGCGCGCGGCCAAGCCCTGCCGAGGCGCGAATGATCGGCTCGAACAGATGCTTCCACGCGGCGCGCGGATACATGAAGGTTTTATAGTAAAACCCGCCCGGCAAGAACCGCGCCAGCGCGTTGTTCACCACGCCGACGTCATAGTCGAGGCTTGGCCAATGGTTTTGGCTGGCAGCCTCTAGGCCTTCGAAAAGCTCGGTGGTGGTGACGCGCTGATTGGGTTCAAACCGCCCATCGCGCCCCAGACCGACCAAGCCGTTTGGCTCTTCCGGCCCTGCGGCCACGACCCCGCGCGGGCGGTGGTATTTGAACGACCGCCCCACCAGCATCTGGTTATTGGCCAGCAGCGCCGAGGCAAGGCTATCGCCCGCATAGCCGCGCATGCGCTTGCCGTTAAAGGAAAATTCGGTTGACGCAGAGCGGTCAATCAACCGCCCGCCCTTGTGAAGCCGAGTGCTCATTTGTAGCCCTTCCACTCCGGCCGTTTGGCCTTGATCTTATCTTGCAGTTCGGCCGGTGGGGCCGAGGATTGTGCGGCATAGGTGCCAAAGACTTCCAATGTGGCGGTGTCGCGCGCCGCCAAAAACCACTTGCCGCAGCCATAGGTGTGACGCCAGCGTTCAAAATGCACGCCTTTGGGGTTTTTGCGCGCAAACATATAGGCCTCGAACTCTTCGTCCGAAGACCCCGGACCAAAGCGTTTCAGATGCGCCTCGTAGCCGGGCGAGAGTTCGGTTTCTTCGGCTTTGACGCCGCAATAGGGGCATTCAAGGATCAGCATGGAATCGCTCCACATTTTGCGAGTTCTACGGGAATATCACCAAAGGCCCAGATCAGCGTGCCAAGCAGCACCCAAAACCCCTGCACTTGCAGGGCGCGATGATGTCTTTCGTTCAAGATGCGCATCGCCAAGGGCAAGCTCAGTTGCAATTCCTTGGCCTGCGCGGTCAATTTTTCGGCCAGACTGATCTGTGCCGCAAGCCTGCGGGCGCGCATCACGCTGGCACGGTCGCGCGCGGGTTTGGCGATCTCGGCGCGCACATCTTCCAATTCAAGCGCTGCCGACTTGCGCCGCATCGCCCACCAGTCATCCGAAGTACGCGGATCAAAGAAATAGGTATAGGCCGCAGCGCCGGCCACCACGGCACCCGCACGCGGCAACCAAAGGCCGCGCATGAAGTAATCCATCACGATGCCTAAGGACAGGATCGACACGCCCCAGCTGTGGTAAAACCACGCGGTGCGGTCCTCCAGATAGCGGCCAAGCCAGGTCTGATGATGCCTAAACCTCAATGCGCCACCCCAGCGGCAACCGATTCGTCGATGAACTGGCCTTCTTTGAAGCGCCACATATTGAAGGCCTCGGCCA